>JAFAPJ010000229.1 GCA_019247255.1 Methylobacteriaceae bacterium
ACAAGCCGCGCGGCTTCATGTGCGTTTCTTGCGCCTGGTCCAAGCCCGCCGACTACCACGCTTTCGAATTCTGCGAGAACGGCGCCAAGGCGACGCTCTGGGACCTCACGACCCGCCGCTGCGGGCCCTCCTTCTTCGCCAAGCACACGCTCGACGAGCTGCGCACCTGGCGGGATTACGATCTCGAACAGCAGGGCCGGCTGACGCATCCGCTTCGCTACGACCCGGCCCTGGACACGTACGTCCCGTGCTCCTGGGACGAGGCCTTTCGGGTGATCGGCGCCGAGCTGAAGCGGCTCGCGCCGAAATCGACCGTGTTCTACACGTCCGGCCGAGCGAGCCTGGAGACCGCCTACCTGTTCCAGCTCTTCGCGCGTCTCTACGGGCACAATAACCTGCCCGACTCGTCCAACATGTGCCACGAGACGACCTCGGTCGGTCTCAAGAAGGTGATCGGCGCGCCGGTCGGCACGGTGGTCTACCAAGACCTGTCCGAATGCGATGCGATGTTCTTCTTCGGGCAGAATACAGGGTCGAACAGCCCGCGCTTCCTCCATCCGTTGCAGGAGGCCGCGAAGCGCGGCTGCCGGATCGTCACCTTCAACCCGGTGCGCGAGAAGGGGCTCGAGCGGTTCACGAACCCGCAGAGCCCGCTCGAGATGATCACGGGGCGCGAGACCGAGATCTCCTGCCAGTACCACCAGGTCCGGCCGGGCGGCGACATCGCGGCGATCCTCGGGCTTTGCAAGCATGTCCTCGCGGCGGAGGACAAGCGCGTGGCCGAGACCGGCGGGCACGTGCTCGACCTCGACTTCATCCAAAGCCACACGACCGGTTTCGAGGATTTCGCCGCGAAGGTCCGGGCGACGAGCTGGCAGGAGATCGAACGCGAATCCGGCCTGCCGCGCGCGGCGCTGGAGGCGGCCGGCCAGGTCTACGTCGAGGCGCGGCGCGTCATCGGCATCTACGGGATGGGCCTCACGCAGCACGTCCACGGCTTCGAGAACGTCTCGATGCTGATCAACCTCCTGCTCATGAAGGGGAATATCGGCCGGGACGGCACCGGCATCTCGCCCGTGCGCGGCCATTCGAACGTCCAGGGCCAGCGCACCGTCGGCATCTCGGAGAAGCCCGAGCTCGTGCCGCTCGACAAGCTTGCCGCGCTGTTCGGCTTCGAGCCGCCCCGCGAGAAGGGCCACAACACGGTCGAGGCCTGCGAGGCGATTCTGTCCGGCGAGGTCAAGGCCTTCCTCCAGCTCGGCGGCAACTTCGTGCGCGCGATCCCGGAGCGCGAGAAGATGGAGGGGGCGTGGTCGCGGATGCGCCTCACGGTCAATATCGCGACCAAGCTCAACCGCAGCCACCTTCTTCCGGGCGAGGTCGCGTTCCTGCTGCCCTGCCTCAGCCGCGCAGAGCGCGACCTCCAGGCGAGCGGCCCGCAGACGGTCACGATGGAGGACAGCTTCAGCTGCATTCACGGCTCGGTGGGCAAGCGCGCGCCCGCGAGCGAGCACCTCCTGTCCGAGCCCGCGATCGTCGCGGGCCTCGCCAAGGCGACGCTCCCACCGAACCCGAAGGTGAGATGGGACGAGTGGGTCGGCGATTACGGCAAGGTCCGAGACCTCATCGAGCAGACCTACCCGAAGGAGTTCCGCGACTTCAATGCGCGCATGTTCACGCCGGGCGGCTTCTACCGGGGCAACTCCGCGCGCGAACGGATCTGGAAGACGGAGAGCGGCAAGGCCGAGTTCACGGTCCCCGAGCACATGGCGGCGGTCGGCGTCGGCGACGCGCCGGGGCGCTACCGCCTGATCACGCTGCGCTCGAACGACCAGTTCAACACGACGATCTACGGCTACAGCGACCGCCTGCGCGGCATCGAGGGCACGCGCGACGTGCTCCTCATGAACCCGGAGGAGATCCGTCGCGCGGGCCTCCGGGAGGGCCAGGTCGTCGGGCTCGCGAGCGACGCGGAGGACGGCGAGCATCGGGAGGTCCGGGGCCTCACGGTCACGCCCTTCGCGCTGCCGGACGGCTGCCTCGGCGCCTATTACCCCGAGATGAATCCGCTGATCCCGCTCTGGTACCACGACCAGAAATCGAAGACCCCCGCCGCGAAGGGCGTGCCGGTGCGTATCCTCGCGTGACGCGGTGAGCGGGTCCGCGGTCGTCGGATCGGCCGGCGCCGCGCGACTCCGGCTCAACTTGTCACCCCCGGTCTCGATCCCCATAGGTTCGGGCAGTTCAAATCAAGGCCGTTCGCCGGGGGAGGATCATGGACCAGCCCGCTCGGGAGATGATGGAGTACGACGTCGTGGTCGCGGGCGGCGGGCCCGCCGGGCTCGCGACCGCGATCCGTCTCAAGCAGCTCGCGGCGGAGGCCGGAAGCGACGTCTCCGTCGTGCTGGTCGAGAAGGGCTCCGAGATCGGCGCCCACATCCTGTCGGGCGCGGTGATTGACCCGATCGGGCTCGACCGTCTGATCCCGGGCTGGCGCGAGGATCCCGAGCGTCCGCTGACGACGGAGGTCGAGAAGGACGAGTTCCTGTTCCTCGGCCCCGCCGGCGGCGTGAAGATCCCGACCGTCACGCTGCCGCCGCTGATGGACAACCACGGCAACTTCATCGGCTCGCTCGGCAATGTCGCGCGCTGGCTCGGCCGTCAGGCGGAGGCGCTCGGCGTCGAGATCTATCCGGGCTTCGCGGCGGCCGAGCTCGTCTACGACGGCGACAAGGTCGTCGGCATCGCGACGGGCGACATGGGAGTCGGCCGCGATGGCGAGCCGAAGGGCGAATATGCGCGCGGCATGGAGCTGCGCGGCCGGTACACGATCCTGGCCGAGGGCGCTCGCGGCAGCCTGACGAAGGGCGCGATCGAGCGCTTCGGCCTCAACGCGAAGGCCGACCACCAGAAATACGGGATCGGCGTCAAGGAGCTCTGGCAGGTCCGCCCCGAGCAGTTCCGGCGCGGGCTCGTCCAGCATTCGATGGGCTGGCCGCTGCCGAACAAGGCAGGCGGCGGCTCCTGGCTTTACCACTTCGACGACAACCTCGTGTCCGTCGGCTTCGTCACGCATCTCAATTACGAGAACCCGACCCTCTCGCCCTTCGAGGAGTTCCAGCGCCTCAAGACGCACCCGATGATCCGGGACACGTTCGAGGGCGGCAAGCGCATCGGCTACGGGGCGCGCGCCATCATGGAGGGCGGCTGGCAATCCGTGCCCCGGCTGGTGTTCCCGGGCGGCGCGCTCGTCGGCGATTCGGCGGGCTTCGTGAACGTTCCTCGGATCAAGGGATCACATAACGCGATCCTGTCCGGCATGCTTTGCGCGGAGCATGTCTTCGCGGCCCTCGGCGAAGGACGCGGCCACGACGAGGTCGAAGCGTACGAGACCGCCTGGCGGGCGAGCGACATCGGCTACGACCTCTACCGCGTGCGCAACGTGAAGCCGCTCTGGTCGCGCTACGGCACGCTCGTCGGGATCGGGCTCGGCGGCATCGACATGTGGATGTCGGAGCTGCTCGGCGCCTCCTTCTTCGGGACCTTGGCTCACGGCAAGCCGGATTACGCCTCCTTGAAGCCGCTCTCGGAGGTGAAACCGATCACCTATCCGAAGCCGGACGGCGTGCTGACCTTCGACCGGCTCTCGTCCGTCTATCTGTCGAACACGAACCACGAGGAGGACCAGCCGGTCCACCTCCAGGTCCGGGATATGGAGCTGCAGCGGCGCTTCGAGCACGACGTCTTCGGCGGGCCCTCGGCCCGATACTGCCCGGCCGGCGTCTACGAGTGGATCGAGGAGGGCGGGGCCCCGCGCTACGTGATCAACGCGCAGAATTGCGTCCATTGCAAAACTTGCGACATCAAGGATCCCAACCAGAACATCACCTGGGCGCCGCCGGAGGGCGGCGGTGGGCCGAACTATCCGAATATGTGAGACAATCGCAGCGGTTCGTCGCGCCGCCGCGATTTTGCCGCCGTTTCGTCCTACACGGCCGGCGCGGTGCAGGACATGCCGGGCGCGCGCCACCCTGCCGACTTTGTGTCCTTGCGGGC
>JAFAPJ010000241.1 GCA_019247255.1 Methylobacteriaceae bacterium
GGGCCAGGTGCTCGCCCAGATCCGTCACGTGCTCGCCCTGCCGGCGAGCTACGGCGGCCCCTATTACGACCCGGCCTCCGAGCAGCGTCGCGTCGTCGGACTCGCCCGCACCTTCGCCGAATGGGTGAAGCGCGATCTCGGCTGAGGCGGCGTCTTCCGTCGCGGCCTGGATCCTGACCGACGGCAAGGCCGGGGACGAGGGCCAGTGCCTCGGGGTCGCCGAGACCCTGGGGCTCGTGCCCCGCCTCGTGCGGCTCGCGCCGCGCCCGCTCTTCGCCTGGCTCGCGCCGCGAGGCCCGCTCGACCCGCGCCTCGATCCGACACGCCCGGGCAGCCCTCTCGCGCCGCCCTGGCCCGACCTCGCGATCGCCTCCGGCCGGCGCGCCGTCCCGGCCGTCAGAGCCCTGAAGCGGGCCTCGGGAGGCCGCGTCTACACGGTCGTCCTGAAGGATCCCCGCACCGGTCCAGGGACCGCGGACCTGATCTGGATTCCGAGCTACGATCCCCTGCGCGGCCCGAACGTCGTGGCGACCTTGACCTCCCCCCACCGGCTCTCGCCGTCGCGCCTGGCCGCCGCGCGCGCCCGGCCCGACCCGCGCCTCGCATCCCTGCCCCGGCCGCTCGTCGCGGTCGCGGTCGGCGGCCATAGCCGCCATCTGCGCTTCCGCGACGAGGATTGCGCCCGGCTCGTGGACGGGCTCGCGCGGCTCGCCCGTGACGGCGCGAGCCTCGCGATCACGCCCTCGCGCCGCACTCCGCCCGCCCTTCGGGCCCGCCTCGCCGCGCTCGCGGGCGCGTCGGGTGGCTTTCTCTGGGACGGCGCGGAGCCGAACCCCTACGAGGCCATGATGGCGCTCGCGGACGCGATCGTGGTGACGGGCGATTCCGTCAACATGATCTGCGAGGCGGTGGCGACGGGCGCGGCGGTCCTCGTCTTCGAGATGCCGCATGGCGCGAAGCGCCATCTCGCGCTCGTCGCCGAGCTCGAGCGCCTCGGAGCTGTGCGCCCCTTCCGCGGCCAGCTTGAAGCCTTCCGGCCCGAACCCTTAGATGTGACCCCGCTCATCGCGCAGGCCGTCGCGGACGGCCTCGCCCGGCACCGCGCCGCGCTCGGATTGGAGTGACCGCCATGGCGCAGATCCACGCCAAGCTCACCATCATCGGGTCGGGGCCTGCCGGCTACACCGCGGCGATCTACGCGGCCCGCGCGATGCTTGAGCCCGTGCTGATCTCGGGGATCCAGCCGGGCGGCCAGCTGATGATCACGACGGATGTCGAGAACTATCCGGGCTTCGCCGACGTGATCCAGGGCCCCTGGCTGATGGAGCAGATGCGGCTCCAGGCCGAGCATGTCGGAACCCGCATGATCTCGGACACGATCGTGACGGCCGAGCTCGGCCGCCATCCGTTCCGGCTCGTCGGCGATTCGGGCGACGTGTACCTCGCCGAATCCGTGATCGTGGCGACGGGCGCCCAGGCCCGCTGGCTCGGGCTTCCGTCTGAGGCGAAGTTCCAGGGCTACGGCGTGTCGGCCTGCGCGACCTGCGACGGCTTCTTCTTCCGCGGCAAGGAGGTCGTGGTGGTGGGCGGCGGCAACACCGCCGTCGAGGAGGCGCTCTACCTCGCCAATCTCGCCCGCTCGGTCACGGTGGTGCATCGCCGGGACGGCTTCCGGGCCGAGCGCATACTTCAGGAGCGCCTGTTTCGTCACCCGAACGTCCGCGTGGTGTGGGACAGCGTCGTGGATGAGATCTGCGGCGTCGAGGAGCCGGCGCTCGGCGTCACCCACGTGCGGCTGCGCAACCTGCGCACGGGCGCGACGCACGACCACCCGGCGGACGGGGTCTTCGTCGCCATCGGGCACAAGCCCGCGACGGAGCTCTTCGTCGGCCAGCTCGACACGAAGCCCGGCGGCTACCTGCGCACGGTCCCGGGCTCGACCGCGACGAACATTCCGGGCGTCTTCGCGGCCGGCGACGTCGCGGACGACGTCTACCGGCAGGCCGTGACCGCCGCCGGCCTCGGCTGCATGGCGGCGCTCGAGGCCGAGCGCTATCTCGAAAGCGCGAACCTCCTGCGGGCCGCTGCCGAATAGGGAGGGCGCGCCCTCCCCGCGACCTTTTGCACCGCAGCGCCGGCCAAGCTATTGACGGAGAAGAAGGCCGGCGCACGACCGGCGGGGGCTCCCGCGTGGACTGGGACAGGATCCGGATCTTCTACACCGTCGCGGAAGCGGGGAGCTTCACCAAGGCGGGGGACGATCTCGGGCTCAGCCAATCCGCCGTCAGCCGCCAGGTCTCGGCGCTCGAGCGCGAGCTGCGTGCGCCCCTCTTCCACCGCCACGCGCGCGGGCTGATCCTCACCGAGCAGGGCGACCTCCTCTTCCGGGCCGCCCGGGACATGCGGCTCAGGCTCGAGAACACGCGGGCGCGCCTCGAGGAGACGAGCGAGCGGCCCGCGGGCGAGCTCAAGGTCACGACGACGGTCGGCCTCGGTTCGCTCTGGCTCTCGACCCGGATCGGCGAGTTCCTCGACACCTATCCGGACGTGCGCATCCAGCTCATCCTGACGAACGAGGAGCTCGACCTCGCGATGCGGGAGGCGGACGTGGCGCTGCGGCTAAGGCGCCCGGCCCAGCCCGACCTCATCCAACGCCGCCTCTTCACCGTCCATTTTCACGCCTACGCGTCGACGGACTACATCAAGCGCTTCGGCGAGCCGAAGACGATCGCGGACCTCGACGAGCATCGCCTCCTCACCTTCGGGGGCGACGAGCCCTCCTACCTGCTCTCGGTGCACTGGCTGACGACGGCGGGGCGCGAGCACGGGGAGCCACGGCCCTGCCACCTCGTCGTGAACAACATCCACGCGCTGCGCGCCGCGGTCGAGACAGGAGCCGGGATCGCCGTGATGCCGGACTACGCGGTCGACGGGCACGCTCGGCTCGTCCAGGTGCTGCGCGACGTCGAGATGTCGTCCCTCGACACCTACCTGGTCTATGCCGAGGAGATGCGGAACGTCGCCCGCGTCCAGGCCTTCCGCGACTTCCTGATCGGCAAGGCCCAGCGCTGGACCTACTAGCCCGGGCGCGAGCGCCGGAGCGACTGCAATCTGAAGGGGAGCTTCCTCGCCATTCTAACTTGACGTGCATTACTGCGTCGAACAACCTTGAGGTTGTATCGCCCTGGGGGGCGGGCGGAGACCCGACGCGATGACCTACAGCTGCTGCCTCGTGCCGCGCGACGTGCTGGCGAGGCTTTCATCCGATCCGAGCCTGTCGGCGACGAGCCGCAAGGCCTTCCTGGATACGATCCAGATCAGTCACGAGATGCGCGACCTGCGCGTGCAGGCGACCCGCATGACGAGCGTCGCCTTCGCGCACGCGACGGCGTTGACCGCCCTCGCTCTGGCGCCGAGCGTCACGATCTACGACTGCAAGGGAACGCAGAGCCTTCCCGGGACCCCGGTCCCCAATCCGGGCAAGGCCGCCGATCCGGCCGCGAAGCGCGTCTTCGGCACGACGAGCGAGGTCGCGGAGTTCTTCGCGAAGGTGTTCGGCCGCAACTCGATCGACGGCGAGGGCATGACGCTCATGTCCTCCGTCCATTTCGGGCAGCGCTACAACAACGCGATGTGGAACGGGCTCCAGATGATCTACGGCGACGGCGACGGGCAGATCTTCGTCGACTTCACGGCCGGAACCGACGTCATCGCGCACGAGCTCACCCACGGTGTCACGCAGCACAGCCTGCAGCTCGACTATTCGGACGAGCCGGGCGGGCTGAACGAGAGCATGTCGGACTGCTTCGGCTCCATGTTCCGGCAATGGAAGCTGAAGCAGGACGTGACGCAGGCGGATTGGCTCATCGGGGCCGACATCCTCGGGCCGGCCGCGAAGGCCAAGGGCTTCACCTGCCTGCGCGACATGGCGGACCCGGCCGGGCGGCACTGCCTGTCGCCGCAGCCGACGCTGTACGCGCAGGTGAGGCCCGGCATGGACCCGCATGCCGCGAGCGGCCCGCCGAACCTCGCCTTCTGCACGGCCGCCAAGACGCTCGGCGGGAAGAGCTGGGACCAGGTTGGTCAGATCTGGTATGCCGCTCTGACCGGCTGGGGGGCGCGGCCCAAGACGGGGATGAAGGACTTTGCGGCCCGCACGCGGCAGCTTGCCCAGACAATGTATCCTGGCGCTCCTCCTGTCGCTGCCGCCGTGGATGCCGGCTGGCGCAAGGTGGGGCTCTAGCCCCGCGCGGGCCGGCCCCGATCCGGCGAGGGAGAGCAGGATGGACCGGCTGACGATCGAGCGCATCGGGGGCTTCGCCGGCTTCGGCGGCTCCCGCCTCAAGAGCCGGGGCGAGGTCTCCCTGTCCGACCTCGCGCCGGCCGACCGGGACGCGGTCGAGAGGCTCCTCGCCGACCTGCCAGGGAGCGCAGCCGCTCAGGGCGGCGCGGCGCCCCGGACCGGCGCGGCCGACGCTTTCAGCTACCGCCTGACGGTCCAGAGCCCGGACGGGCCCAAGACGGTCGAGGCGCCCGAGCACCTCGTCCCCTCGGCGGTACGCGACAGCGTGCGCGACACGCTGGACTAGATGGTCCGGCAAGACCCGGTCATCGGCGATCGGGCCAGGCCTCCCCGCTCAGCTCGGACACGCCCTCGATCGGCTGGCCGTCCTCTCGCAGCAGCACCGCCCGGACGTCCTGACCGGTGGCGCGATCCACGATGCGCAGCGGTCGCC
>JAFAPJ010000243.1 GCA_019247255.1 Methylobacteriaceae bacterium
TCGACCTCGCCACTCGAGCCGTCGCCCGAAACCTCGATCCGGCTGGCGGCGGTCAGGCGCGCAGCCGCGACCCGGTAGAAGATCGGCGCCGCGGAGGGCGGCTTGATCCCGAGCGCCGCGAGTTCGGCGATGTGGTGGTCGCGGGCCCGCGCGTCGCGCCCCGTCCAGCCGGCGATCGTCAGATGGTCGATCGCGATCCGGCGTCGTTCGGGGCCGGTACGGCGCTGGATGGTGAGGTCGAGCTCGGGCAAGGTTGTTCCCTTGGGCTTGCGTCGGGTGCTCGTAGCCGCTCGGGCGTCGTCCGCTCAACCAGGCGGCCCAGTCAGCCTGGCAGGAAGGCCCGCTCCGCTCCGCTCTCGACCACCCGGACCGGCGCCCCGTAGAGCTGCGAGAGCGTCTCGGCCGTGAGAACCTCCTCGGCCGAACCGGACGCAAGGCCCGCCCCGTCGCGGACGAGGAGGCAGCGATGGGCGAAGCGAAGCGCGTGGTTGGGGTCGTGGGTCGACACGATGACGGCTATCCCGGCCTTGGCCAGCGCCGCCAGCTCGCGCAGCACCTTGCCCTGGTTGGAGAGGTCGAGGCTCGCGGTCGGCTCGTCGAGCACGATGGCCCGCGGCTCCTGAGCGAGCGCACGGGCGATGAGCGCGAGCTGCCGCTCGCCGCCCGAGATGCGGGTGATCGGGCGCTCGGCGAGCGGCTCGATCCCGAGCCGGGCGATGGCCGCGCGTGCGACCTCGCGGTCGCGGGCCGAGGGCTTCGCCAGGAGGCCGGCATGGGCGCTCCGGCCCATCAGGACGAGGTCCCGGACCGTGAAGGCGAAGGCGCCCCCTTGGGTCTGGGGCACGTAGGCGAGACGGCGCGCGCGCTCCGCGACCGGGAAGGCATCGAGCGGGCGCCCTTCAAGGAGGACGGCCCCCCCGAGCGACGGGATCAGCCCGAGGAGCGTCTTGAGGAGCGTCGTCTTGCCCCCGCCGTTCGGCCCGAGAAGCGCCAGGACCTCGCCGGCGCGCGCCTCGAGGGAGAAGCCGCGGCCGACCACGCGCTCCCCGTAGCCGATCGCGAGGTCGCGCGCCTCGAGGATCACGACCAGCCCCGGTCAGCCGAACGCAGGAGCGCGATGAAGACCGGGGTGCCGACGACGGCCGTCAGGATGCCGAGCGGGATCTCGACGAGGGCGACCGAGCGCGCGAGCGTGTCGATAAGGAGGAGATAGCCGCCCCCGAGCAGCGCGGCGGTCGGCAGGAGGCGCGGGAAGCCGGGGCCGACGAGGAAGCGCGCGAGATGCGGGACGACGAGCCCGACCCAACCGATGATGCCGGCGGCCGCGACGCTCGCGGCCGTGACGAGGGTGGCGCAGGCGACGATGGCGAGGCGCAGCGGACGGGTCGGGACGCCGAGCGCGCGCGCCTCCTCCTCGGGGAGCGACATGGCGTTGAGCCGCCAGCGGAGCGCGAGGAGGCCCGCCGTGCCCACGAAGATCGGGCCGAAGAGCGGCAGGAGGTCGCCGGCGCCCGTGCCCGAGAGGCTCCCGAGGAGCCAGAAGGTCATGGCGGGCAGCTGGTTGTAGGGGTCGGCCAGGTACTTCACGAGCCCGACCCCCGCGCCGAGGAGCGAGCCGACCACCACGCCCGTCAGCACGAGCGCCAGGATCGTGTCGCCGCCCCGGAGCGCCGAGCCGAGCGCGTAGACGGCCCCGACGGCGAGCAGGCCGCCCGCGAAGGCGAGCGCCTGGATACCCAGCACGGGCATCGAGAAGTAGATCGCGAGAACCGCGCCGAGGGCCGCGCCCGAGGACGCGCCCAGGATGTCGGGCGAGACGAGCGGGTTGCGGAAGAGGCCCTGGAAGGCCGCACCCGCCACCGCGAGCGCGGCGCCGACGAGAAGCGCCGCGAGCACGCGCGGTCCGCGGATCTGGAACACCACCGTGTCGAGAGCGGGGGCGAGACCGGACGGGTCGCCCAGCGCCTTGGCCCACAGGACCCGGGCGAGCTCGCCCGGCCCGATGGGAAAGCGGCCGATCGCGAAGGCGAGCGCGATTCCCGCGAGCAGCAGCGCCAGCGCGAGCCAAGGCCCGAGAGCGGTGCGGCCGCTCAATCGCGGCCCGCCAGCACCCCGTCGATCTGCGCGTCGGTGAGGTCGACGTGGTAGAACCGCTCGTAGAAGCCGCGGGTGACGGGTCGCAGGTCCTCGGGAAAGAGGTCCGGATAGAGGACGCGCCCGAGCCAGCGCAGCCCGATCAGGCGATTGACCGAGGGCGGAAAATCGACCCAGCCGAAGGGCAGCTTCGGCGAGAG
>JAFAPJ010000256.1 GCA_019247255.1 Methylobacteriaceae bacterium
CCGTCGCGGCCGCAGGAGATCCAAGCCTCATGGCCAATGCGTTGATGGAAGACGCCCGGGACATCTTCTCGGGCAAGCCGAACCTGTCCTTCACCGAGCGGAGCCTGTCGGTCGTCGGCGGGCTCGCGCTCGCCGCGGTGGCGGCGAAGCCGCGTCCGAACAAGGTGCTCAGCCTGCTGGCGCTCCTCGCCGGATCGGCGCTGGCGATCCGGGGCGCGACCGGCCATTGCGCCGCGAAGGCGCTCGTCACGGGCGAGACCGGCGCGGAGGCCTAGCAAAAGGGCCGGCTCGCGCCGGCCCTTTCAGCTCTCCGGACCAGACCGTCCTGCGGCTCAGATCGCCGAGCGGCTGCGGCCCGCCACGAGCCCCCAGATGAACAGGACGATGAAGGCCCCGACGATGGCGCCGATGAAGCCCGCGCCCTCGTCGGCCCGATACCAGCCGATCGCCTGGCCGAGATAGGTCGCCACGAACGCGCCGACGATGCCGAGGATCGTGGTCAGGATGAAGCCCTGCGGCTCGTTCGGCCCGGGATGGATCAGCTTGGCAATGACGCCGGCGAGAAATCCGATGATGATGGTCCAGAGAATGCCCATGAGCGCGCGCTCCGCGTGGAAGATGCCGAAAGAACGTCGATCAACGGTCAAGGTTGCACCGAAACCGATGTCGGCCCGCCCGGCGCGGCGAGGTCGTTGAGTTGGGGGTCTCGTGGAACATCCGGCGCGCGATCGCCTCGGACGCGCCGGCGCTCGACGTCCTCCAGCGCGCGGCCTTCGCGCCGAACCGCGCCCTCATCGGGGCCGAGCCCCTGCCGCTCCAGGTCCCGGCCGAGACGGTGATCCGGGACCGCGAGGTCTGGCTCGCGCAAGGGGAGGGCGGCGGGCTCGCGGGCGCCCTCGCGCTCACGCCCCGCGCCGACGACCTCGAGATCTGGAGCGTCGCGGTCGATCCCGCCCGTCAGGGCGGCGGGCTGGGTCGCCGGCTGCTCGCTTTCGCGGAGGAGCGCGCCCGGGCGCTCGGCGTTGCGACGCTGCGGCTTTACACGGCCGAGGCGCTCGCGAAGAACGTCGCCTGGTACGGTCGGCACGGCTACCGGGTCGAGCGCGTGGAGGACCTGCCTGATCGGCGGCTCGTCCACTTGGTGAGAACGGTCGGGGAGGACGCATGACGGGACGTCTCGAGGGCAAGGTCGCGGTCGTCACCGCGGCCGGGCAGGGCATCGGCCGAGCGATCGCCGAGAGCTTCGTGCGCGAGGGGGCGCGCGTCTGGGCGACCGATCTCGACGTCGCGAAGCTCGCCGGGATCGGGGCGGCCGAGACCTGGGCGCTCGACGCGCTCTCGACGGAGGCCGTCGAGGCGCTCGCCCGCGAGACCGGGCCGATCGACGTCCTGGTGAACGCGGCCGGCTACGTCCATCACGGGGACGTCTTCGCGACCTCCGAGAAGGATTGGGATTTCTCGTTCGACCTCAACGTGAAGTCGATGCACCGCACGCACCGCGCCTTCCTGCCCGGGATGCTCGAGAAGGGCGCCGGCTCGGTCATCAACATCGCGTCAGGCGCTTCCTCCGTGAAGGCGGCCGCGAACCGGTACGTCTACGGGGCCACCAAGGCCGCGGTGATCGGGCTCACGAAGGCGCTCGCGATCGATTTCATCCGCCGCGGCATCCGGGCGAACGCGATCTGCCCGGGCACGATCGAATCGCCCTCGCTGGAGGACCGCATCGCCGCCCAGGCCCGGCAGACCGGCAAGTCCGAAGCCGAGGTCCGGCAGATGTTCGTCGACCGGCAGGCGATGGGGCGGCTCGGCACGGCGCAGGAGGTCGCCTGGCTCGCGGTCTATCTCGCGTCGGACGAATCCACCTTCACGACCGGCCAGATCCACCTCGTGGACGGCGGCTGGTCGCTCTGACCGGGGCGCGGCGCCCGCTTGCCGCCCGGCCGGGCCGTGCTACAACCGGAGCGTCGCGGCGCCAGCGCGCCGCCCCGAGGATCGCCCCCGTGAGCGCTCAGGCTTCCGCCGAGGCCCGCTTCCTGGCACCGCCGCGCCCCGCGCCGGCGGGCGATCACGTGCCGGCCGGTCTTCTTCGCCTTCGCCTTACCTGCCCCTGAGGGCCGGACGGGCGCGCTGCGCCTGGGCGCTCAGGGGTCGCGAACCGAACCCGAAGCGCGCCCCTGGCGGCGCATCCGATCACAGGCTTTCCGATGACCTTCCACCCTGAAGCGAACCCGTCCGCCGCCAAGGACCGCGTCCTCATCTTCGACACGACGCTCCGGGACGGGGAGCAATGCCCCGGCGCCACCATGACCTTCGAGGAGAAGCTCGAGGTGGCGGCGCTCCTCGACGAGATGGGCGTCGACATCATCGAGGCGGGCTTCCCGATCGCCTCGAACGGCGATTTCGAAGCGGTCGCCGAGATCGCCCGGCGCACAGAGCGCGCGACGGTCGCCGGGCTCGCCCGCGCGGTCGCGGCGGACATCGCGCGCGCCGGCGAGGCCGTGCGCTTCGCGAAGCGCCCGCGCATCCACACCTTCGTGTCCACCTCGCCGATCCATCTCGCGCATCAGATGCGCAAGAGCGAGGACGAGGTGCTCGAGATCATCGTGGCGACCGTGACCCAGGCCCGCAACCTCGTCGAGGACGTCGAGTGGTCGGCGATGGACGCGACCCGCACGCCCCTCGACTATCTCTGCCGCTGCGTCGAGGCGGCGCTCCGCGCGGGCGCGACGACGGTCAACCTGCCCGACACCGTCGGCTACGCGACGCCCGACGAGTACCGGGCGATGTTCCGGTCCGTCCGCGAGCGCGTGCCGGGCGCGGACAGCGCGACCTTCTCGGTCCATTGCCACGACGATCTCGGCCTCGCGGTCGCGAACTCGCTCGCCGGGATCGAGGGCGGGGCCCGCCAGGTCGAATGCACGATCAACGGCATCGGCGAGCGCGCCGGCAATGCGGCGCTCGAGGAGGTCGTGATGGCCATCCGCACCCGCGGCGACGTCCTGCCCTACGAGACGGGCGTGGACGCTACCATGCTGACCCGCGCCTCGAAGGCCGTGACGAGCGCGACCTCCTTCCCCGTGCAGTACAACAAGGCGATCGTCGGCCGGAACGCCTTCGCGCATGAGAGCGGCATCCACCAGGACGGGATGCTGAAGCATGCTCAGACCTACGAGATCATGACGCCCGCCTCCGTCGGCGTCGCGAAGACCTCGCTCGTCATGGGCAAGCATTCGGGCCGCGCGGCCTTTCGGTCGAAGCTCGAGGAGCTGGGCTACGGGCTCTCCGACAACCAGTTCCAGGACGCCTTCGAGCGCTTCAAGGCGCTCGCCGACCGCAAGAAGCACGTCTACGACGAGGACATCGAGGCGCTCGTCGACGATAATCTCGCGACCGCCCATGACCGCATCCGCCTCGTCTCGCTGACCGTGATCGCGGGGACGCGCGGGCCGCAGCGCGCGACCCTGCGACTCGACGTCGACGGGCGGGCCGCGACCGAGGAGGCGGACGGCAACGGGCCGGTCGACGCCGTGTTCAACGCCATCAAGGCGCTCGTGCCGCACGAGGCGGTGCTCGAGCTCTACCAGGTGCACGCCGTCACCGAGGGGACCGACGCGCAGGCGGAGGTTTCGGTGCGGCTATCCGAGAACGGCCGCTCGGTCACCGCGAAGGGCGCCGACCCGGACACGCTGGTTGCGTCCGCCAAGGCCTATCTCGGCGCGCTCAACAAGCTGATGGTGCGGCGCGCCCGCGGCAACGGCGAGGCGCTCGTCGTCGGCGAGCGGCGCATCCACTCGCAGGATGTGGGCTAACGGCTCGCGCCCGTTACTCGCCATGGCCGGGCTTGTCCCGGCCATCTCGTTAAGGCATGCATCGAACCTTCAGTGGCGGGATCACCGGGACGCGCTGCTTCGCAGCGGCCCGGTGATGACGAAGGTGTGT
>JAFAPJ010000029.1 GCA_019247255.1 Methylobacteriaceae bacterium
GCCGCGGCCCGGGCCCATGCGGACCAGATCGTCTTCGAGGGCTTCATCCCTGGCTGAGGTCGGGCCCGACCTCGGCGCTCTCACGGTCGAGGTCGCGACCGGGCTCGGGAGCGTGCCGGCGGCCGATTGGGACCGGCTGGCGACGTCGCAGCCGGTCGCGGGCGAGAGCCACAACCCCTTCGTGAGCCACGCCTTCCTGTCGGCGCTCGAGGATTCGGGCTGCGTCGGCAAGCGCACCGGCTGGGGCCCGGCCCACTTGGTCGTGCGCGACGCACCGGGCCGCCTCGTCGCGGCGGCGCCCTGCTATTTGAAGTCGCATTCGATGGGCGAATACGTTTTCGATAGCGGCTGGGCGGACGCCTACGAGCGCGCCGGCGGGCGCTACTATCCGAAGCTGCAGGTCAGCGTCCCCTTCACGCCGGTGACAGGGCCGCGCCTCCTCGTCGACCCGGAGGCGGGCCCACGCGCGCTCGACGCCCTCGTCCAGGGATTGCGCGCGCTCCGGGCCGAGATCAGCGCTTCCTCCATTCACGCGACATTCCTGGCCGAGGACCTCGCGCGCGACCTCGCGGGACGCGGCTTCCTGCTGCGCACCGACCAGCAATTCCACTGGACGGACGAGGGCTACGGCGATTTCGAGGGCTTCCTCGGCGCGCTCGCCTCGCGCAAGCGCAAGGCGATCCGCCGCGAGCGGCGCGATGCGCTGGCGCCCGGGATCACGGTCGAGTGGGTCACGGGCCGCGACCTGACGGAGGCGCATTGGGACGCCTTCTACGCCTTCTACCAGGACACCGGCTCGCGCAAATGGGGCCGGCCCTATCTCAACCGGCGCTTCTTCTCGCTCCTCGGCGAGCGGGTGGCCGACCGCATCCTGCTCGTCCTCGCGAGCCGGGCGGGCCGCCCGATCGCGGGAGCGCTGAACTTCATCGGCGACCACGCGCTCTATGGCCGCAACTGGGGCTGCCTCGAGGACCACCCCTTCCTGCATTTCGAGGTCTGTTACTACCAGGCGATCGACTTCGCGCTCGCCCGGGGGCTCAAGCGCGTCGAGGCGGGCGCGCAGGGCGAGCACAAGCTCGCGCGCGGCTACCGCCCGGTCACGACCTTCTCGGCCCACGACATCCCGGATCCCGGCTTCCGGCGCGCCGTCGCGGACTATCTCGCGCGGGAGCGTGCCTACGTGGAGGCGGCCGAGCGGGCCTACGGGGAGATCGTCCCGTTCCGCCGCGGCGGCGAGGTCTGCGAAGAGCCGGCCGAGCGTTGACGGCGCCCGGGCCGGACCCGACAAGCGGGGACCCTATTCGCGCGCCCGAGACCCTCATGGCCGATTACGATCCCTCGAACGTCTTCGCGAAGATCCTCCGGGGCGAGCTCCCGGCCCACACGGTCTACGAGGACGACGCGACGCTCGCCTTCATGGACATCATGCCCCGGGCGGACGGGCACGCGCTCGTGATCCCGAAGACGCCGGCCCGTACGTTTCTTGACATGGCGCCCGACGCGATCGCCGCGACCTACCGGACCGCGCAGCGCATCGCGAAGGCCGCGATGACGGCCTTCGCGGCCGACGGGATCACCATCCAGCAATTCAACGAGGCGGCCGGCGGACAGGTCGTGTTCCACATGCACGTTCACGTCCTGCCCCGCCATGACGGGGTCGCGCTGCGGCCTCATTCGGGCGAGATGGCGCCCCCCGAGCGGCTCGCGGAACATGCCGCGCGGCTGCGGGCGGCGCTCGGGGCCGCGGCGGGTCAGTAGCGGATCGTCGTGCGGGCCCCGAAGATCGCGGCGTCGCCGATCCGGCGGCCGAGCGGGTCGCGCGGGTTCGCGATCCCGCCGCCCGGGTTGAAGATGTATTGAAAGTCGGGCTGGACGGTCCAGCCGGGCACGATCTCCGCCTGGTAGGTCACCTCGAGCACGGCCTCGTAGCTGCGCATGAAGCCGGGATTGCCCGAGAAGACGATCCCGTCGCGGTCGAGCGCCGCGGCGCGCGGCGAGATCTGGGCGAAGCCGAAGCTGACCCCGGCGGTGTCGTTATCGCGGCCGGGTATCAGGCCCTTATAGGCGAGGCCCGCATCGACGTAGAAGCTGATGACGTTGCGGTCGGCCGGGTGTCCGAAGACGCGCAGAAAGGCCGACAGGCCCTGGTCGGAGCCAGCCTCGCGGGTGAGCGCCTGGTCGACGATGAGGTAGCCGCCGTCGTTTCCCCGCAGGCGGCGGGCGACGCCGGACGAGGCGGGATCGGCGAGCGACAGGCCCGCGACGTCGAAGCGCTGGTCGTTGAAGCGCGCGAGATGGTGCCAGTAGCCGAGCTTCACGGTGCCGGGCAGATCGGTCTCGCCGGGCTTGAGAGCGTAGGTGTAGGACGCCTCGGACAGGATGAAGGCCGGGTCGCTCAGCCGGAAGT
>JAFAPJ010000547.1 GCA_019247255.1 Methylobacteriaceae bacterium
AGACGATCCGCGATTCGGACGACTAAGCGTCGTTCGCCTCGCTGGCGATCGATCCCGAGCCCCGGCCCCAAAGCCGGGGCTTTTCGTTGCGCCACACGCCGGTGCCGAACGCGGCCCGCGGCGACGCAGCTGCATGTCCCGCCGCCCGCTTCGGGGCTATGAAAGCCGGCGATGTCGCTTCTTCAGATCCTCATCTTCGCGCTCGTCCAGGGCGTGACCGAGCTCTTCCCCGTCTCGAGCGTCGCGCATGGCGTGCTGACGCCCCACCTGTTCGGCTGGAACCTCGACCCGGTCTTCCTGAAGGAGCACTTCCTCCCCTTCGTGGTGATGCTCCATCTCGGGACGGCGATCGCGCTGCTCCTGTTCTTCTGGCGCGACTGGCTCGACGTCGCGCGCTCGCTCGTGGACGCGCGGGCGGCGGAGGCCCGGGCGACGCTCGTCCGGCTCGTCGTGGCGACGCTGCCGGCCGCGATCATCGGGCTCGCCTTCGAGCGGGCGCTCCGCGGCCTGTTCTCGAGCGTGACGGCCGCGTCTTTCTTCCTGATCGTCAACGGCGTGCTCCTGTTTCTCGGCGAACGCGCGCGCGGCCGGGGCGAGCGGCGCATCTCGGAGCTCGGCCTCGGTCAGGCGGCCTTCATCGGCTTCATGCAGTCGCTGGCGCTCGTCCCGGGCTTCTCGCGCTCGGGCGCCACCATGATCGCGGGATTCTGGGCGGGGCTGACCCACGCGGAGGCCGCGCGCTTCTCGATGCTCCTCGCGACGCCGCTCATCGCGGGCGCGAGCCTTCTCGAGGTGCCGAAGCTCGCGCGCGCCAGCCATGACGGGCTCTTCACCCAGGCGCTGATCGGCGGCGCAGCCTCGGGCCTGTTCGCGCTCGTCGCGGTCTGGGCGCTCATGCGCTGGTTCGCGCGCCACGAGGTCAACGCCATGTGGCCCTTCGCCATGTACTGCGTCGTCCTCGGCTCCAGCGTGCTCCTCGCCGCCGTCTTGTCCTGAGACAGGCTGCGGCGCTTGCGCCGGGGCGCCGGGAGCGACAAGCTCGGGGTCTCGCGGCGAGGGCGCCGCTCGGCCGCGCATGTCGATCCAGCTGAGATTCGGGCCCGTTCTCGACGCCTGGCGCGAGCTCGCGGCCGGCATCTGGCTGACCCTGCAGCTCTCGGCCGGCGCGATGGTGCTCGGCCTCCTCCTCGCGATCGGCTGCGCCTGGCTCAAGCTCTACGGCCCGCGGCCGGCGCGCTTCGCCGTGAACGTCTACGTGGAGGTGGTCCGCAACACGCCGTTCCTCGTCCAGATCTTCTTCATCTTCTTCGGCCTGCCGGCGGCGGGCCTGCGCCTCTCGCCGGACGCGGCGGCGCTCCTCGCGCTCGTCGTCAACGTCGGGGCCTACGCGACCGAGATCATCCGGGCCGGGATCGAGTCCGTGTCGCACGGCCAGGTCGAGGCGGGCCTCGCGCTCGGGCTGCGCCGTCTGCAGGTGTTCCGCCTCGTCGTCCTGAAGCCCGCGCTCCGCGCCGTCTACCCCGCGCTTACCAGCCAGTTCATCCTCCTGATGCTCACCTCGAGCGTCGTGTCGGCGATCTCAGCGAACGACCTGACCTCGGTCGCGAACAACGTCCAGTCGCGGACCTTCACGAGCTTCGAGGTCTATATCGTCGTCACGCTGATCTACCTCGCGCTCTCGCTCGCCTTCTCCGCCCTCTTCGCGGCAATCGACCGGCGCGTGTTCGCCTACCCGGTCGCCCGCTGATGCTGCGCCAGTTCGGACCCGCCGAAGCGCTCTTCATCGTCGCGGCCGTGCAATGGACGCTGGCGCTCTCGGGGATCGCGTTCCTCGGAGGCGGGATCGGAGGGCTCGCGGTCGCGCTCGCCCGGGTGTCTCCGCAGGCCGGGCTGCGCCGGCTCGCGACCGGCTTCATCCAGCTCTTCCAGGGCACGCCGCTCCTGATGCAGCTCTTCCTCGTCTTCTTCGGGGCGAACGCCTTCGGGCTCGGGCTCAATCCCTGGCTCGCGGCCGCGATCGCGCTGACGCTGAACGCGAGCGCCTTCCTGGGCGAGATCTGGCGCGGCGCGATCCAGTCCGTGCCGACCGGGCAATGGGAGGCCGGGACCGCGCTCGGGCTGCATTACGGGCGGCTGATGCGCCTCGTGGTCCTGCCGCAGGCCGCGCGCGTCGCGGTCGCCCCGACGGTCGGCTTCCTGGTGCAGCTCATCAAGGGCACCTCGCTCGCCGCCATCATCGGCTTCACGGAGCTGACGCGCGCCGGGCAGATCATCAACAACGCGACCTTCCGGCCCTTCCTGGTCTTCGGGCTCGTCGCGACGCTCTATTTCGCGCTGTGCTGGCCGCTGTCGCTGCTCGCCGGCCGGATCGAGCGCCGGATGGCGGCAGGTCGCGCGCGTTGACCCGGGCGGAGCGTTCCGTCAGGGGTCGCGAAACGAGGGAGGACGCCATGACCCGCCATCTCACCCGGCGCGACACGCTCGCCGGCCTTGCCGCCCTGACCGCGCTCGGCCTCGCGGGCCTCCGACCTGCGGCCGCCCAGACCGTCGACGAGATCAAGAAGCGTGGCGTCCTGAATATCGGCCTCCTGGTCGACTTCCCGCCTTTCGGGATCACGAACCTGCAGGGGCAGCCGGACGGGTTCGACGCGGACATCGCCAAGGATCTGGCCAAGGATCTCGGCGTGCGGGCGAACCTCGTCGCCGTGACCGGACCGAACCGGATCCCCTATCTCCTGACCGGGCAGGTCGACATGCTCGTCGCCTCCCTGGCGATCACGGCCGAGCGGGCGAAGCAGGTCGCCTTCTCGGTGCCGTATGCGGGGATCCGCATCGTCGTCTACGGGAAGACCTCGGCGGTCGTGAAGGAGCCCGAGGACCTCAAGAAATACACGGTCGGGGTCGCCCGCACCTCGACGCAGGACGTCTCGCTCTCGGCGATCGCGCCCGCCGGCACCAACATCCGCCGCTTCGACGACGACGCCTCGGCGGTGCAGGCCCTGCTCTCGGGCCAGGTCGACATCATCGGGGCCGCGACGCCCGTCGTCGGCGAGATCGAGAAGATCGCCCCGAAAGGCGCCTTCGACACGAAGCTGACCTTGCGCGAGCAGGTCCACGGCATCGCGCTGCGGCCGGGGCAGGACGACCTCCTCAAGGCCGTGAACGCCTTCGTGGAGAAGCAGAAGGCGAGCGGGGCGCTGAATGCGACCTTCCGCAAATGGCTCAATACCGACTTGCCGGAGCTGAAAACGCCGGCCCTCGGGGGCTGAGCGACCCGAGCGCATGCTTGGCGAACCTTGGAGGCGGGGGCGCGGTTGAACCCGGCGAGGAGGTCTTCGCCCATGGTTCGATCAGCAGTTCTCATCCTCGCCGGCGC
Source organism: Methylobacteriaceae bacterium (assembly GCA_019247255.1). GTDB lineage: Bacteria > Pseudomonadota > Alphaproteobacteria > Rhizobiales > Beijerinckiaceae > Enterovirga. Next base: position 3,377 of record JAFAPJ010000547.1, read on the forward strand.
GCTCGCCTCCGGCGGCGCCGTCGCACAATCCCTGCCCGAGATGGAGCGGCAGACCGCCGCCATCGCGGAGCGTTACCTCGCGGTCTGGTCGTCGAGCGCCTGGGCCTCGATCGAGGGCGTGCCCTACGTGTACGGCCCGACGGTTCGCTTCTACGGCCGGCCCTATACGCAGCGCATGCTGGAAGATGAGAAGATCCGTGCCGTGCGGCGCTGGCCGGTTCGCTCCTACGTTCACCGCCCCGGCACGCTGGCCGTGACCTGCAACGAGGACGCCCGGCGCTGCGTCGCGCGCTCGATCATGGATTACCGGGTGAGCAACCCGGCGCGCGGCACCTCGGCCCGGGGCACCGCCCGGTTCGACCTCGGCGTCAGCTTCGAAGGCGCCCGCCCTCGCATCCTGTGGGAAGGCGGCGGCAGGCTCGGCCGCCGCGACGCTGGCTGATCCTGACGCGGGCTGACCCTAACGGCTCGCGACCTCAGTCGCCCGCGAGCCAGCGGAGGAGAGGGTCGCCGCCGCGACCGATCGGCCGGCCCGTCTGGTAGGACGCGTAGCCGCGGCGCTCTCCGTAGGTCGGGGCTTCCGAAACCTCCGCGGCGCGGGTCGCCGCCGCGACCTCGTCGTTCTCGCGCCGGAACTCTTCGGCGAGGGCGAGGGCGCGCGCCTGCGCTCGATCCCGACGCTCCTGCTTCGCCGCCGCGAGCCGCCGGACCTGCCGCTCGACGATGCGCTGCTCCCGACGATCGGTTCGCGCGACGGCAGCCGGCTTCGCGGCCGGCTCAGCCTTCGTGGCCGGCTCAGCCCTGGCGACGACGGCCGAGGGTGCAACGTGCGCCTTGAGCTCGGGATCATCGAGCGAGGCAACCGCTTGCGGCACCCCGACCATGGCGGTGATCGCGGCCGCGGAGGCGACCGGCATGCGAGCCGTGTCAGCCACCACTTTCCCCGAGGACGGTTCCGGCGAGCGAGCATTGGCAGGCCGCGACGGCGGCAGCGCGGCGACGCTCGCCGGAGCTGCCGGGGGCTTGACCGCACCCGCGACGGTCTTCGTCGAGCCGGTTGCGGTCGGCTCATCCGGCACCGTGACGACCGTCAGTCCGCCGCCGACCTCGGTCGCGCCCTGCTGGGGAGCGCGGTAGAGCGGGATGACGCGGACCTGCCGCGGACCGGCCCCGGCCTCGTCGGCATTAGCCCTCGTCGCGAGCACGAGGGGTACGCACGCGATCGCACACGCGGTCGCGGTTACCAGGCGGAAGATCCGCACGGCTTGCCTCCGGTCACATCATCGGGATGTGCCGTTCGAACGCCGCCTTGGGCCGTGCGGTTCCTGTTGACGCGTGAATTCTACGCGGCCGCCTCGCGGGCACGCTCGGCGCGCTTGCGGTCGTTCGGGTCGAGCACGGCCTTGCGGAGCCGGATCGATTTCGGCGTCACCTCGACGAGCTCGTCGTCCTGGATCCAGGCGAGCGAGCGCTCGAGCGTCATCTTGATCGGCGGGGTCAGCCGCACCGCCTCGTCCTTCGAGGTCGTACGGATGTTCGTCAGCTTCTTCCCCTTGAGGACGTTGACCTCGAGGTCGTTGTCCCGGGTGTGGATGCCGACGATCATGCCCTGATAAACCTTCCAGCCGGGCTCGATCACCATCGGGCCGCGATCCTCGAGGTTCCAGAGCGCGTAGGCGACCGCCTCGCCCGTGTCGTTCGAGATGAGGACGCCGTTGGTCCGGCCGGGAATCTCGCCCTTGTAGGGCTCGTACGCCTTGAACAGCCGGTTCATGATCGCGGTGCCGCGCGTGTCGGTCATGAGCTCGGCCTGGTAGCCGATGAGCCCGCGGGTCGGCGCGTGAAAGACGAGCCGAAGCCGCCCGCCGCCGGACGGCCGCATCTCGGCCATCTCGGCTTTCCGCTCCGAGAGCTTCTGGACGACGATGCCCGAATGCTCCTCGTCGACGTCGATGACGACCTCCTCGATCGGCTCGAGCAGGCTCCCGTCCTCGTCCTTCTGCATCACGACCCGGGGCCGCGAGACGCCGAGCTCGAAGCCTTCGCGGCGCATGGTCTCGATCAGGATCGAGAGCTGCAGCTCGCCGCGGCCGGACACGTAGAACGAGTCCTTGTCGGCCGATTCCTCGATCTTGAGCGTGATGTTGCCCTCCGCCTCCTTGAGGAGACGGTCGCGGATCATCCGGCTCGTGACCTTGTCGCCTTCCGTTCCGGCGAGCGGGCTGTCGTTGACGATGAAGGACATCGTGACGGTCGGGGGATCGATCGGCTGCGCCTGGATCGCCGTGTCGACCGAGGGGTCGCAGAACGTGTCCGCGACCGAGCCTTTCACGAGCCCGGCGATCGACACGATGTCGCCCGCTTCGCCCGCCTCGATAGGCTGGCGTTCGATGCCCCGGAAGGCGAGGATCTTGGAGATGCGTCCGGTCTCGACGACCTTGCCGCTCCGATCGAGCACCTTGACGGTCTGGTTCGGCTTGACGGAGCCTGACGCGATCCGGCCCGTGATGATGCGGCCGAGGAAGGGATTGGCCTCGAGCAGCGTGCCCAGCATCCGAAACGGCCCGGGCTCGACCTTCGGGGCCGGCACGTGCTCGAGCACCAGATCGAAGAGCGGGGCGAGGCTCGGGTTGTCCGGCTGCTCGGGCGCGACCGACATCCAGCCGTTGCGGCCCGAGCCGTAGAGGATCGGAAAGTCGAGCTGCTCGTCCGTCGCGTCGAGCGCCGCGAAGAGGTCGAAGACCTCGTTGATCACCTCGTTCGCTCGAGCGTCAGGCCGATCCACCTTGTTGATCGCGACGATCGGCCGAAGCCCGACCTTCAGGGCCTTGCCGACCACGAACTTCGTCTGCGGCATCGGCCCCTCGGCCGCGTCCACGAGCACGATCACGCCGTCGACCATCGAGAGGATGCGTTCCACCTCCCCGCCGAAATCCGCGTGGCCCGGCGTGTCCACGATGTTGATGCGCGTGTCCTTCCAGACGACCGAGGTCGCCTTGGCCAGGATGGTGATGCCGCGCTCCTTCTCGAGGTCGTTCGAGTCCATGACCCGCTCCTCCACCCGCTGGTTCTCGCGGAAGGAGCCGGACTGGCTGAGAAGCTTGTCCACCAGCGTGGTCTTGCCGTGGTCGACGTGGGCGATGATCGCGATGTTGCGGAGGTTCATGGGGCGCTCGACGCGTGCGGGCGCTCGGCCCCCGATCCCACACCCGCTGGCGGATGAGGACCGGCCGCGCGCGGTGGTCCGAAGTCTTGGATTGTGCGCCGCACATAGGCGAGCGGCGCGCTTTGTTCAAGGCAAAAGGCGCGACCGCCCGCCTGCGCGGCGCTACTCGGCCGCGTGCAGGCGCGGCCGATAGCCGGACATGGCTCGGCGCCGGTCGCCGATCGCGTGCCGGGCCTGTTCGAGCCCGAGCGAGAAAGCCGCGACGCCCGCGTCGTCGAGCGCACCGTCGCCGGCCCGGGCGAGCGCGACCGCGAGGATCTCGTCCGTTTCGTGCTGGAGCGCGTCGAGTTCGCTCTCCGTCTGCGCGGCGCGCGCGAGACGCACGATCCCGAGCAGGCGCTCGAGGAGGCCGAGCGTGCGCTGACGGCGCTTGGCCGAGGCGGTCGAGGCCATCCCGGCGAGGCCGGAGCCGACGATCGAGAGCACCATCACGCCGATATAGATGTAGTCGTCGTACTTATCGAAGAACGTCTCGACCTCGCCGTCGTAATAGGCGAGCGCGCCGGGATGGACGGGCAGCACGGCGCTGTTGGAGGATTCGGGCGCCTCGATGCGGTTCGCGAGCGGGATGCCGGTCGCGATCGTCGGGCGCATGACGAAGATCAGCCGCGCGAGCTCCGACACGATGCCGTCCGGCACGGCGGCGAGCGCCACGAGCCGATGGCTGACGCCGAGCGTCTTCACGGTCTCGGCCGGACGCGGCACCGCTCCCCCGAACGCGCCGCGCACGACGTCGAAGGTCTCGAACACGGACGAGCGTTGGGCCAGCGCTTCGGCCTCGGCAAGGGGTACGAAGACCGGAGGCGCGCCGCCGCCGGCGGTCGCGACCCCCGAGACGGTCTCCTCGAGCGTGCGTCCGCCGACCGTGCCCACCGCGAGCACGACATCGACGAGCCGGGTGCGCAACGCCGCCTCGACCTCCGCGGCCGTCTCGAACACGACGACGCCCACCTCCCCGCGCGGCACGTCGTATTGCGCCAAGATCGTGTCGAGGAGCTGCCGGTTTGCGGCAAGCCGCTTCACCACGCCGACCGTGTGGCCCCTCAGGTCGGTCGGCTGGGCGATGCCTCGGTCCGCCGGCGCGACGAGCACCACCGCGTCCCGGTGCCAAACGACGACGGTCTGGCCCTTCGCGGCCATCGCGGCGTCCGTCCGCACGACGGCGAGCTCCGCCTTCTCGTCCTCGACCGCGCGGGCGGCCTCGGCCTCGTTGTCGACAGGCACGACCTTGAAGCGCAGGGAAGCGCCTTCGCGGATGAGGTATTGCGACATGGCGGCGACGAGCCGCGCGTCCTCGCTGCCGGTCGGCCCGACCGCGACCCGCAGCAGCGTCGGGGCGTTGAAGAAGCGCCAGCCCGCGAAGCTCACGCCGCCCAGCAACAGGATCGCCGCCAGGGCGAGCAGGGCGGTGCGCCGCATCCATGACCTCCGAGATCGCTCAGATCGTCAGCACAACGTGGCTTATGCAAGGCGTCGTCGGATGGACGGGCGCGGCTCTGCCCGCCGTCGTGCGCCTGAGCGCGCTCCCCAGCCGGGGACGAGAGGTCAGCGAGCGATCACCTGCTTCACCGTCTCGACGAGCTGCTTCAGGCTGAAGGGCTTCGCCAGGAAGTTGAAGCTCTCGCCCTCGGGCAGGTGCTTGGCGAAGGCGTCCTCGGCATAGCCCGAGACGAAGATCACCTTCAGGTCCGGATAACGGCCGCGCAGCTCGCCGAGCAGCGTCGGGCCGTCCATCTCGGGCATGACGACGTCCGAGACGACGAGGTCGATGGGCCCGTCCTGCTCGGCCAGCACGCGCAGGGCCTCGACCCCGCTCTCGGCCTCCAGCACCGTGTAGCCGCGCGCCGCGAGCGCGCGGGCGTTGACCGCCCGGACCGCCTCCTCGTCCTCGACGAGGAGGATCGTGCCCTGGCCGGTCGTGTCCGAGGCGCGCTTCTCCTCCACGGCCTTCGCGACGGGCTCGGGCTCGGGCACGTAGCGCGGCAGGTAGATCGAGAAGGCGGCGCCCTCGCCCGGCGTCGAATCGACGTAGATGAACCCGCCTGATTGCTTGACGATGCCGAACACGGTCGAGAGCCCGAGCCCGGTGCCCTTGCCGAGCTCCTTGGTGGTGAAGAAGGGCTCGAAGATCTTGTCGAGAAGCTCGGGCGGGATGCCGGTTCCGGTATCTGCGACCGAGATGCGCACGTAATCCCCGGCCGGCATTCCGGGGAGCTCGAGGCGCCGCGCCTCCGTCTCGTCGACGTTCGCGGTCGTGATCGCGACCGTGCCGCCGTCCGGCATGGCGTCGCGCGCGTTC
>JAFAPJ010000561.1 GCA_019247255.1 Methylobacteriaceae bacterium
CGGCGGAGATCAACTACGTCCGCCGCGCGGCGGCGCTCGCGGACGACGCGCTCGACGAGGCGCATCGCCTCGCGCATCCGGGCGCGGACGAGGCCGAGATCCTTGCCGCCATGCAGGGCGCGGTGCTGCGCGGCGGGGGCGACTACCCGGGCAACCCGTTCATCATCGGGTCGGGCGACCACGCGCTGCTCTGCCGCTACCATGCGGGGCGCCGGCGGCTCGACCCGGAGGATCAGCTGACCCTCGAATGGGCCGGCAGCTACCGGCACTACCATGCCTGCCTGATGCGCACGATCCCGATCGGGCGCGCGAGCGAGCTGCACCGGCGCTACCATCAGGTCGCCACGGACGCGATGACGGCCGTGACGGCCGAGTTCCGAACCGGCCGCACGGTCGGGGACGCCTACGCGGCGCATGCCCGCGTCTTCGACGCGGCCGGGCTCGCCTCCTGGCGCATGAACGCCTGCGGCTACTCGCTCGGCACCACCTTCCAGCCGAACTGGATGGACGTGCCGATGATCTACGCGGACGAGCCGACCGTCATCGAGCCCGGGATGGTGTTCTTCCTCCACATGATCCTGGCCGACCGCGACACGAACACCGCGATGTGCCCGGGCCAGACGCTGCTCACGACCGAGACCGGCCCCGAGATCCTGTCCCGCCACCCGCTCGACCTCCAGGTCGGCTGAGGCTCATCTCGCGCCGGGGGGCGTCGCGAGGCGGGCCGGTTCGTCGCTCGCGTCCTTCAGGGCGACCCCGGTGAGCCGGCGGGTGAGCGCGGCCTCGACGAGCCAGGCGATCCGGTACGCGGCCTCGTCCGGCGGGAGCCCTCCCGGGCGGATGTTCGACACGCAGTTCCGCTCGGCGTCCGTCCGCCCGGGCCGCGGCCCGAAGGTCAGGTAGGCGCCGAGGCTGTCCGGGGCCGAGAGGCCCGGGCGTTCGCCGAGGAGGATCAGGACGGCCTCGGCGCCGAGGACCTCGCCGACCTCGTCGCCGAGCGCGACCCGGGCCTGGCGGGCGAGGACGACCGGCGAGCGCAGGCGTTGCCCGAGCCGCTCGCGAAGCGCCGCCACGAGCGCCGGGGCGTGAGCGAGGGCCGGGGCCGAGAGGCCGTCCGCCACCACGAGCGCGAGCGCGCCGGGGGCGGGCGGCAGGCCGGCGAGCCGCGCGCGCGAGACGTCGGAAAGCCGCCGCCCGAGATCAGGGCGCGCGAGATAGGTCGGCCGGTCGGGCGCGGCGCTCTCGACCGTGACGGCCGCGAGCCCGTACCCGGCGAGCGCCGCCTCGAGCGCCCCGAGATCCGCCGCGGCCGCCACCGCGTCCCGGGCTCGGGCATGGGCGAGCGCGAAGGCCAGAACCTCGCGGGTCGGGAGCGCGTGGCCGGCCCGGCCGAGCGCGATGCGGGCCGGCGTCAGGCGGCGGAGCCGCGCCCAGGCGGCCTCGGGTTCGATCACGCGGCGAGGCCTGGCAGGGCGAGACCTGGGGCCGCGAGGAGCGGGTTGCCGGCGCCGGGCCCGAGAAGGCGGCCCGCCTCGTCGGCCAACCCCGTCTCGACGAGCCAGGCCTCGAATTCGGGTGCGCGCCGGAGTCCTAGCGTCTCGCGCAGATAGAGCGCGTCGTGGAACGAGGTCGATTGGTAGCCGAGCATGACGTCGTCGGCGCCCGGCACGCCCATGATGTAGCTCACGCCCGCGACGCCGAGCAGCGTCAGGAGCGTGTCCATGTCGTCCCCGTCGGCCTCGGCGTGGTTCGTGTAGCAGACGTCGCAGCCGAGCGGCACGCCCATCAGCTTGCCGCAGAAATGATCCTCCAGCCCCGCCCGGATGATCTGCTTGCCGTCGTAGAGGTACTCGGGCCCGATGAAGCCGACGACGGTGTTGACGATCAGCGGCTCGAAGGCGCGGGCGACGGCATAGGCGCGCGCCTCCATCGTCTGCTGGTCGACGCCGTGATGCGCGTCGGCGGAAAGGGCGGCGCCCTGGCCGGTCTCGAGGACCATTTCTGCGGCAAGGTGATGGGCGTCCCGATGGGCTGCGACGTCTGCTACACGAACCACGCCGAGGCCGACCAGGACGACATGGACAACCTCGCCGCGCTGCTCACCGTGGCGGGCGTCACCTTCGTGATCTGCGTGCCGGGCG
>JAFAPJ010000135.1 GCA_019247255.1 Methylobacteriaceae bacterium
GGCTGAGCGCCAGCCAGATCGCCGCGACGCTGGGCAGCGTCACCCGCAACGCGGTGATCGGGAAGGTGCATCGGCTGGGCCTGTCCGGCCGCGGCAAGAACCCGGGAAGCGCCACGCCGAAGCCGGCGCGTCCGCGGATCATCGCGCCGGCGGGGCCGCTTCAGGTCGTGGCCGGCATCGATCTGCCCGCCGCATCGCCGGTCGCGAACGACGCGCCGTCTCAGGCCCCGCCCCTTCCGGCGCCGGTCGCGATCCCGGAATCGAGCCGCGTGACGATCCTGGAGCTGCGTGAGTCAATGTGTCGCTGGCCGCTCGGCGACCCGGCGAAGCCGGACTTCGCCTTCTGCGGCGGGCGGGCCGTGACCGGGCTCCCCTATTGCAACCACCATTGCGCGATCGCCTACCAGCCGGCCGCGGAGCGGCGACGCCTGCGGGCCTGACGTCGCGGCCGGGACGAACCCGGCCGATGCTTCAGGCGGCGTTGCCGGTCGCGGCCGCCGACCCGTAGGTCTCGTCGAAGGCGTAGCCCGCGCCGCGGACGGTCCGGATCGGATCCGGGAAGGCCGAGTCGCCCAGCGCCTTGCGCAGGCGCCCGACATGCACGTCGACCGTGCGCTCGTCGATATAGACGTCGCGACCCCAGACGCTGTCGAGGAGCTGCTCGCGCGAGAAGACCCGGCCGGGGCTGCGCATCAGGAACTCGAGCAGCCGGAACTCGGTCGGGCCGAGATGGAGGTCGCGGCCGCCCCGACGCACGCGGTGCTGCACGCGGTCGAGCTCGAGGTCGCCGGCGACGAGCCTCTCGGCGACTTCCGCGGGCTTCACCCGCCGCAGGAGCGCCCGCACCCGGGCCAGGAGCTCGGGCACCGAGAAGGGCTTCACCACGTAGTCGTCGGCGCCGGTCGCGAGGCCGCGCACACGGTCGCCTTCCTCGCCCCGCGCCGTCAGCATGATGATCGGCAGCCGCTCCGTCTCGCGGCGCAGCCGCAGTCGGCGGCAGAGCTCGACGCCGGAGAGGCCGGGCAGCATCCAGTCGAGCAGGATGAGGTCGGGGACGGATTCGCGGATCGTGATCTCCGCCTCGTCCCCTCGCGCCGCCGTCGTCACCTCGAAGCCGTCGGCTTCGAGGTTGTAGCGCAGGAGGAGAGTGAGCGGCTCTTCGTCCTCGACGATCAGGATGCGGGGTCGGGGCGCCATGGCGGGATCAGGCCGCGTCGACCTCGGGCAGGGTCGCCGTGCGGTCGTTCTTGGGCCGGTCCGTCGGCAGGGACACGCCCGTCACGAGGTAGTGGATCGTCTCGGCGATATTCGTCGTGTGGTCGCCGATCCGCTCGATGTTCTTGGCGCAGAACAGAAGATGCGCACAGAACGAGATGTTGCGCGGATCCTCCATCATGTACGTCAGGAGCTCGCGGAAGAGCGAGGTGTAGATCGCGTCGATCGAGCCGTCCCGCTGCCACACGTCGTCCGCCTGGGCGACGTCGTGCTGGGCGTAGGCGTCGAGAACATCTTTCAACTGCTCGGACACGAGGTCGGCGATATTCTCGACCCCGAGCACGATCTTCTGGGACTGGAAGCCGTCCGAGAGCGCGAGCACGCGTTTCGCGCAGTTCTTGGCGAGGTCGCCGATCCGCTCGAGATCGCCCGAGATGCGGATCGCCGCGATCACCTCGCGCAGGTCGACCGCGAGCGGCTGCCGCCGCGCGATCGTCAGGATCGCCCGCTCCTCGATGTCGCGCTGGAGCATGTCGAGCCGCGGATCGGCCGCGATGACCGATTGGGCGAGCGACACGTCCCGCCGGACGAGCGCGTCGACCGAATCCGACAGCATCTTCTCGGACAGCCCGCCCATCTCGGCGATGGAGGCGCGCAGGCCCTCAAGCTCCTTGTCGAAGGAGGAAACGATGTGCTCGGCCATGATCGTCCGTCCTCGTCGCCTCAGCCGAACCGGCCGGTGACGTAGTCGTGGGTCTGCTTCTTTCCGGGGTTCATGAAGATCTGGTTCGTCGGACCGAACTCGATGAGCTCGCCGAGGTACATGAACGCCGTGTATTGCGAGATGCGGGCGGCCTGCTGCATGTTGTGGGTCACGATCGCGATCGTGAACTCGCTGCGCAGCTGGTCGATCAGCTCCTCGATCTTGCCGGTCGAGATCGGGTCGAGGGCCGAGGTCGGCTCGTCGAACAGGATGACCTCGGGCTGCTGGGCGACGGTGCGGGCGATGCAGAGCCGCTGCTGCTGGCCGCCCGACAGGCCCGTCCCGGGGTTCTTGAGCTTGTCCTTCACCTCGTCCCAGAGGGCGGCCTTGCGCAAAGCGCTTTCCACCCGCTCGTCCGTGTCGGCGCGCGAGAGCTTCTCGTAGAGCCGCATCCCGAAAGCGACGTTGTCGTAGATCGACATGGGAAAGGGCGTCGTCTTCTGGAACACCATGCCGACGCGCGAGCGCAGCTCGTTCACGTCGACGTCGTTGCCGATGATGTTGCGCCCGTCGAGGAGGATCTGCCCGGTCGCGCGCTGCTCGGGATAGAGGCTGTAGATGCGGTTGAAGGTGCGCAGCAGGGTCGATTTCCCGCAGCCGGACGGGCCGATGAGCGCCGTCACCTTGCGGTCGCGGAAATCCATGTTGATCGACTTCAGGCCGCGGAAGTCGCCGTAGAAGAAGTCGAGGTTGCGGATCGCGATGCGGACGCGCTCGTCGCCCGGAGCGGCCCTGGGGGCGTCCGGCAGGGCCGCGCTCACGGAGGTGGGTTGCACGGCCATCATCGGTTGGCGTCCCTCTTGATGATCAGGCGGGCCGCGATCGAGAGGCCCAGGATGGTTGCGGTGATGAGGAGCGCGCCCGCCCAGGCGAGCTCCTGCCAGTTGCCGTAGGGCGAGAGCGCGAACTGATAGATCGTGACCGGGAGGTTCGAGACGCCCCCGGTCAAGTTCGGCTTGAACCAGAAATTGTTGTTCAGCGCCGTGAACAGGAGGGGCGCCGTCTCGCCGGCAATGCGGGCGGTCGCCAGGATCACGCCCGTGACGATGCCGACCCGCGCGGCCCGCCAGGTGACGAGCCGGATCACGACGGAGGGCGGGGCGCCGAGCGCCGCCGCGGCCTCGCGCAGCGTGTTCGGCACCAGGCGGAGCATGTCCTCCGTCGTGCGCACGATGACCGGGATCGCGATGATCGCGAGCGCGATCGAGCCCGCCCAGCCGGAATAGCCGCCGAAAGGCGCGACGAAGAGCGTGTAGACGAACAGGCCGATCAGGATCGACGGCGCCGACAGGAGGATGTCGTTGATGAAGCGCACGATCGAGGCGAGCTTCGAGGTCCGGGCGTATTCGGCGAGGTAGGTGCCGGCGAGGACGCCGATCGGCGTCGCGACGAGGATCCCGAAGAAGGTCAGCACGAGCGACCCCACGATCGCGTTCGCGAGCCCGCCGCCGGCGCTGCCGGGCCCTGGGGTCACCTCCGTGAAGATGCTAGGCCGCAGCGCCGCGATGCCCTGGAACAGGAGCATCAGCAGGATCCAGCCGAGCGCGAAGACGCCGATCGCCGTCACGCCGATGCAGCCGAGCTTGAGCGCACGATCGGCGACGCGACGTCCGGAGCGGACGCGCGACCAATCGCCGGCCTCGGCCGCGGCGAGCTCGCCGCCCGTGGTGAGAGCAGTCGCGGACATGGGCGAGCTCCTAGCGGGCGCCGACGCGCGCCACGAGGAGGCGTGCCGCGATGAGAACCGAGAAGGTGACGAGGAACAGGATGCAGCCGAGCGCGATCAGCGCGTTGAGCTGCATCCCCGAGGATTCGTTGAACTCGTTCGCGATCCGCGACGCGATGGTCGAGCCCGGGTCGAAGATCGAGGAGGAGAGCCGGTTGGCGTTGCCGACCACGAAGGTCACGGCCATCGTCCCGCCGTGCGCTCGGCCGAGCCCCAGCATGACGGCCCCGATGATCGAGACGCCGGCCTGCGGGACGAGGACGTGGCGGACGACCGCCCAGGTCGTGCAGCCGATCCCGTAGGCGCTCTCGCGCAGCACGGGCGGGATCTGGTCCAGCATGTCCCGCGTGATGGAGGCGATGAACGGGATGA
>JAFAPJ010000140.1 GCA_019247255.1 Methylobacteriaceae bacterium
GCCGGCCCGGCTCTCCCGCATCTTCCTGCTCCAGGGCGCGCTCGCCCTGATGGCGGCCGTGCCCGGACGCTCGCTGACCTCCGTCGCCGCGGAGGCCGGCTATGCCGACCACCCGCATATGGCGCGCGAGTTCCGGGATTTGGCCGACCTGTCCCCGTCGGAGGTCCTGCGCCGCGCCGCGTGAGCCGCGCCCCGCCGCGCGAGGCCGCCCGCATCGTGGCCGATTTGTTCAAGCCGCGACGCCCCCGATCTGGCAGGTGAGGCGAAGTCCGGCGCGGCGCCCCCGCCGAGCCCTCGCGGAGAACGCATCGATGCAGCTCGGTTACGTCATCCTCTACGTGCCGGACGTCGAGGCAGCGGTCGCCTTCTACGAGCGCGCCTTCGCGCTGACGCGCCGCTTCGTGGCCGGGGCCGATTACGGCGAGGTCGAGACCGGCGCGACCGCGCTCGCCTTCGCGGGCGAGCACATGGCCGAGGGCGGCGGCGGCCGCATCCGCCCGAGCCGCCCGGACGACCCCGACGCGGCCGCGGTCGAGGTGGCGTTCGTGACCGACGATCCGGCCGCCGCCTTCGCACGGGCGGTCGCGGCCGGCGCGCGTCCCGTCCAGCCGCCCGCGGTGAAACCCTGGGGCCAGACCGTCGCCTATGTCCGCGACCTCAACGGCTTTCTGGTCGAGCTCTGCAGCCCTGTCCCGCCGCGCTGACGAGAGAGGGCGGCGGCGCCGAGCGGGCGCGGCGGACCGTCGATCACCGTTCGGCTCGCATCCGCCGCTATCGCGGATAGGCGGTGACGAGCGCGGCTGATCGGCGGGCGAGGGCTGGATGCCGTCTTTCGCCGGCATGAGCGGAGAGGGCGTCGCCATCGCCGCTCACCCCGGCGCAAGCCGGGGTCCAGATCGGCCCTGGCCGAACTTGCGCGAGGCGATCGGGGAGATCGGAGCCGGCCCATTAACCTCGGGCGAGGTACACCCGGCTCATGCGCCGCGTCGGTCATGTCCTCCTTGCCTGCCTCGTCGCCCTCGTCCTCGTCCTGACCGGGTTCTGGGCGGCCGCGGCCTGGCGCGAGACGGAGACGGCCGACCGGCTCGCGCCCGCGACGGGTCGGTTCGTGGAGACCCGGAGGGGCCGCATCTTCGTCCAGGAGGCCGGGCCGGCCGACGGACGCCCGGTCCTCCTCGTCCACGGGACGGCCGCCTGGAGCGAGCTGTGGCGGCCCTCGCTCGACGATCTGGGCGGGCGCGGCTTCAGGGTCGTGGCGATCGACCTGCCGCCCTTCGGCTTCTCGGATCGCGACCCGGCCGGCGATTACGGGCGGCCGGCCCAGGCGGAGCGGCTTCTCGCGCTCCTCGACGCGCTCGGCCTGCGGGCGCCCACGATCGTCGCGCATTCGATCGGGGCCGCGCCCGTCGTCGAGGCGGCCATCCGCGCGCCGGAGCGCGTCGGCGCGCTCGTCCTCGTCTGCGGCGCGCTCGGGCTGCGGGACGGACCGGTCGCGGAGAGCGGTTCGCCGGCCCGTTCGCTCCTCGCCATCGCGGCGCTGAGGGACCCGCTCGTCGCCGCGACGCTCACCAACCCGCTCCTCACGCGCGCGCTGTTCTCCCGCCTCGTCGCCAAGCCGGACGGGCTCACCGACCCCGTGATCGCGACCCTGCAGCGGCCGATGCGCCTGCGGGGCAGCACGCCCGCCCTCGGGCGCTGGCTCCACGACCTCCTCGGCCCCGAACGCGACGCCGAGAGCGCGCGGCCGGACCGCTACGGCGCGGCCCGCATGCCCACGGCGCTCATCTGGGGCGAGAAGGATGCCGTAACGCCGCTCGCCCAGGGCGAGCGCGCCCGCGCGCTGTTCCCGGACGCGACGCTCGCGGTCCTGCCCGGCCTCGGCCACGTGCCGCAGGTCGAGGACCCGGCGGCGTTCCGCGACGCGCTCGACGCCGCCCTGGCGCGGGTCGCGCAGCGCTGAAATTTGACCCGACTCAGATGGCGCCGTTCGCCTCATCTCTCCGAGTCCGGACGAAGTCGGTTCGAGCAGCGCGGATGATGAGCGTAAATCTGTGATGCCGGCGCATCACGGACAGCATTCGCGGCATCCGGGCGGGCCGGACGCTTGCCGCGCCTCGGGCGCTCCCGCATGGGAGGGAGCAGGCATATCGCCGGGGGATGGTCGATCACGCAGCGCGGCGCCGCGTCCTGCCGGTCGGGAAGCGGGGCGGGGCGTGGAACATCGACAGGACAAGCTCCGTCCGGTGACCTTCTCGACGGAGCTCGTCGCGCCCGAGCACCGCTTCGACGCGTGGCGGACGGCGCTGTCGAGCTCCCACGTCCTCGAGGCGGAGCCCGCGGGCTTCTTCGGCCGGGTCCGGTCCGTCCAGATCGACCGCCTGCTCGTCCACGTCCTCGACAGCGCTCCCGTCGCGCTCGCCCGGTCGGCCAAGCAGACGCGCCAGGACGGGCTCGACCACGTCATTCTCCACCTCTCCCGCCACGCCATCCAGGCGCGCGCGGGCGAAACGGACCTCGCGGTCGCGCCCGGGCGGATCAGCGTGAACGACCTGTCGCGGCCCACGACCCGCCGCGCCGCGCCCGAGACGGAATCGCTCGTCGCCATCCTTCCGCGCGACCTCGTGCGCGAGGCGCTCGGCACCTCGGACGACCTCCATGGACGCGTGCTGCAGGGCGGCGCGGCGCCGCTTCTCGAGACCCATCTCGCCTTCCTGGCGGACCGCGCGGCCGAGATCCCGGCAAGCGCGGGCCCCGATCTCGCCCGGGCGACCGCGGCGCTCCTCGCGGCCGCGCTGGCGCCCTCCGCCCGGACCCTCGCGCGCGCCGAGCCCGCCTTCGAGGCCGCGAAGGCGAAACGCGCCCGCGCCTATATCGAGGCGCATCTCGCGAGCGACCGGCTGACCCCGGACGCGATCGGCCGGGCGGTCGGCCTGTCGCGCTCCGTCCTGTTCCGGCTGTTCGAGCCGCATGGCGGCGTCGCCGCCTATATCTGGGGGCGACGGCTCGCGGCCGTCCGGGAGGCGCTCGCGCGCCCGCAGGAGGTCCGGCAGATCGGCGAGATCGGCGCCGCCTTCGGCTTCGCGAGCGGCGCGCATCTCTCCCGCAGCTTCCGGCGCGCCTACGGCCAGACCCCGCGCGACTTCCGGGACGCCGCCCGCCGCTAGCCAGCGGAGCGCCCGCGCAGGTTCGGGACGCGGAGGCAAGTCTTCAGGACAGCCGGGCAAGCGGGGACGCGGCCCGCCCTGTACCTATCCGGCGCCCTCTCGCCGGTTCGCGAACCACGGTTCTCGGCGACGGGCCGCCCTCGCGAACGGGGGCGCCAGGTCGAACGACATTCGGGGACGGGGTTGCGATGAACCAGCAGACGACCAGCTTCGGCGGCGAGATGGCGGCGGGCGCGCCGACGATCGTGCCCGACTTCGCCCCGTCCCCGGCCATGCCGTCCACTCGGGCGAATGTCAGCGTCCTCTACTGGCTGCACCTCGCGGGCTTCGTCACCGGCATCACGCCGCTCATCGCGCTCGTCATGGCCTATATGGGCCGCGGGCAGGACGGCGACGCGGTCGCGGACAGCCACTACACCTACGTGATCCGCACCTTCTGGATCGGCACGCTCTACGCCGCGATCGCTCTCGTCTCGATGGCGGTGCTGATCGGCTTCGTCCTCCTGCCCGTCGCGGCGATCTGGTGGATCGTGCGCTCCGCGAAGGGCCTGAGTTGCGCCGGGCGGGGCCAGCCGATCCCGAAGCCGACGACCTGGCTGTGGTGAGCGCGCCGGCCCGCCCCCCGCAGATCGATCATCCGGCCGCGTGAGAAGGGTCCACCGATGAGACGTGTTCTGATACTCGCGGCCGCGGCCGGCCTCGCTGTCCCGGGCGGCGCCTCCGCCCAGAGCGTCATGAACCTGCTCGGCCAGATGATGGGCCTGCAGGCGATGGCCAACATCTGCGAGATCGCCATGACGGACGAGCAGAAGGCCACCATGGACGAGCTCGGGCCTCGTCTCGTCGAGAAATCCGGCATCTCCGACGAGGATTTCGACGCGCTGGCCGCCGAGGTCCCGAACGAGATCAAGGCCGAGAACTGCCCGGCCTACCGCCAGAACTTCCCGGCGCTCTACGCCCGGGTGATCCCGCTCGCCTCAGCCGTGCGATAGCGCGGCGGCTGCCGCCGTCGCTCAATTCGGCCGGGGCAGGGTGCGGCCGAAGAGGTCGGCGAGCGCGCGCCAGCCGCGCTCGGCGGCGTCGAGGTCGTAGACGGGAAAGTCCGGCATCATCCAGCCATGCTTCGCCGGGTAGGTCTCGGCCCGGAAGGTAACGCCGGCGGCGGTCAACGCGTTCTCGAAGCGCGCCGCCATCTCGGGCGGGTACGAGCGGTCGTTCTCCGCGGCCGCGATGTAGAGCTCGGCCTCGATCCGCGAGGCTCCGCGGTCGGGGCTGGTCGGCGCGTCCGTCGCGAGATTGCCGCCGTGGAAGCTCGCGACCGCGGCGAAGCGGTCCGGGTCGGCTGCGGCCGCCGCGATCGCCATTCCGCCCCCCATGCAGAAGCCGACCGCACCGACCCGACGGCCCGCGACGTCGCCGCGGGTCTCGAGATAGCCGAGCAGCGCCCGCGTGTCCTCCGCCGCCTTGTCGTTGCCGGTCGTCGCCATGAGCGGCCCGAGGACCGCCCGGAAGTCGCCCGCGAACACCTCTTTCGGCACGAAGGGGCCGTACGGGCCGTAGCGGTAGAAGAGGTCCGGCAGGAGCACGAGCAAGCCCGTCGCGGCGAGGCGCTCGGCCATCCCGACCATCCCGGGCCGGATGCCGCCCGCATCCATGTACATGATGGCGGCGGGCCAGGGACCGGCGCCGGCGGGCGTCAGGACATGCGTCGGGCACGCGCCGTCGCGCGTCGTGACCGTGACGATGGTGCTCGGCAAGGGCAAGGCTCCCGTCGAAACTCGGCTCCTCGGTAGCCGAGAGGGCGCGTTCGGCCAAACGAGATTGCCGGTCCGCCTTGCCGCTGCGCAAGGGCGATCAGCTCGGAATCGCCCGGGGAGGACCGGACCGACGCGATCTCGGAGGCCGCGGAGCATCGACGACGGCCCTCGGACAGCGCCGCCGGGCCGGGGAACGAGTCGGGGGACGTGCCGTTGTTCGCCGCGATCACGTGAGGTCGGCATGAACCGTCGCGCGCTGTTGGGCAGCCTCGTTGCGTTCGTCGCGGCCGCGACATCGACGAGCCTCGCGGCCCGTCCAGCGGATGCGCCGGAGCGCCCGGCTCCCGCGACCGGCTCCCCGGACGCGCTCACCGAGGAGATCCTGGACGGGCGCGAGCTCGCCTACGCGCGCTGGCGCCGCCGGCGGCGCCGGTCCTGGCGGCGGCGCCGCTTCCGCTTCTTCCGGCGACGCCACCATTCGCGACGGCATCGGTCCCATCGTCGGCACGTCGCCCGGCGAGGCCTGCGGGGCGGCGCCGAGGGCCGCATCGCGCGCCCGAGCCGTCACCGCACGCTCCACTTCGATTGATGACGGAGCCCCTCCGGACGGTCGAGGCCGCGCCGCCACCGGCGCAAGCGCGCCAGCCCGCGCGGCCGGAACTGGAGGAGGCGCGGCGCGCCGCCGGGGACCTGGGGTCGGCGATCGCGCGCCTCCTCCGGCGGC
>JAFAPJ010000037.1 GCA_019247255.1 Methylobacteriaceae bacterium
CGGTCGCCTTCATGTTCGATCGCGTCGGGGCGATCGAGTACGATGTCGCGAAGGCCGATCCGGACGCGATGCTGGAGGCCGCGGTCGAGGCCGGGGCGGACGACGTCGAGTCGGACCCGGAGGCCGGCCACACCGTGTTCTGCGACCAGGGCTCGCTCGCCGAGGTCACGCGGGCGCTCGAGGCGCGCTTCGGCGAGGCCCGGAAATCGGCGCTGATCTGGAAGCCCCAGAACGCCGTCGCGGTCGACGACGAGGCGGGCGAGAAGCTGATGCGGCTCGTGGAGGCGCTCGACGGCCACGACGACGTCCAGAACGTCTACGGCAATTTCGAGCTCTCCGACGCGCTCGTCGCCAAGATGGGCGCCTGAGACGCGGGCGGGATCGGGCATGGCCGCGATCCGCCTCCTCGGCATCGACCCGGGTTTGCGCCGGACCGGGTGGGGCATCGTCGAGACGCAAGGCTCGCGGCTCGGGTTCCTGGCCTGCGGGACGGTCACGTCCGATCCCGCGGCGTCGCTCGCCGCGCGGCTGCGCGAGCTGCATGACGGGCTCGCCCGCGTGGTCGGAGAATGGGCGCCGGTCGAGGCCGCGGTCGAGGAGACCTTCGTCAACAAGGACGCGCAGGCGACCCTGAAGCTCGGCGCGGCGCGAGGCGTGGCGCTCCTCGTCCCGGCGCTCGCGGGCCTTCCCGTGGCGGAATACGCCGCCAACCTCGTGAAGAAGACCGTCGTCGGCGCGGGCCATGCCGAGAAGCGCCAGATCCACGCGATGGTGCGCGTGCTCCTGCCGAAGGCCGATCCCGCGAGCGACGACGCCGCCGACGCGCTCGCGATCGCCATCACGCACGCCCATCACCGCGGGGCCCGCGCCCTCGTGCGCGGCGCCTGACGGGTCGGCCCGGCGCGCGATGGCCCGGATGACCCGCAAGGCGGACCTGCCGACCAAGATCTGTCGGACCTGTGGGCGACCCTTCGCCTGGCGCAAGAAGTGGGAGCGCGTCTGGGAGGAGGTCCGCTATTGCTCGGAGCGCTGCCGGCGCGCGGGGCCGCGCGCGGCGCAAGCGGGCGAGGGCGAGGCGTGATCGGCAAGCTGAAGGGGACCGTCGATTCCTACGGCGAGGATTTCGCGATCCTCGACGTCGGCGGCGTCGGCTACGTCGTGCATTGCTCGACGCGCACGCTCCAGGCGCTCCCGCCGGCCGGCGAGGCCGCGATCCTGTCGATCGAGACCTATGTCCGGGAGGACATGATCCGGCTCTACGGCTTCCGATCGGACGCCGAGCGCGAGTGGTTTCGGCTGCTGCAGACCGTGCAGGGCGTCGGCGCCAAGGTCGCGCTCGCGATCCTGTCGGTCCTCGACCCGGCCGCCTTCGCGACGGCGGTCGCGACCGGCGACAAGGCCGCGATCGCCCGCGCGCCCGGCGTCGGGCCGAAGCTCGCGGCCCGCATCGCGGCCGAGCTCAAGGACAAGGCGCCGGCCTTCGCGCCGGTCGACCCGGCGCTCGCCCGGCTTTCAGGCGAGATCGAGGACCGGTCCGCGCCGCCCGCGGTCGCGGACGCGGTCTCGGCTCTCGTCAATCTGGGTTACGGCGGCCCGCAGGCGGCCGCGGCCGTCACGGCCGCCCTCGCGGGCGCGGGCGAGGGGGCGGACGCCCGCACGCTGATCCGGCTCGGGCTGCGCGAGCTCGCGCGCTGAAGCGCCGAGCCGCCGAACGCCGGCAGGCTCTCACTCGCCGGGCTGGGGGATGGCGCCGGTAGGCGCGGCGCCGGGCGGCGTGGCGGCTCCCGGCGGCCGTGGCGCCTCGCGCCCGCGCATCCGGCCGATCCATAGCGTGGTGAACCGGATCACGACGTAGAAGACCGGCGTCAGGAACAGCCCGAAGAAGGTGACGCCGAGCATCCCGAAGAACACGGCCGTGCCGAGCGCCTGCCGCATCTCCGCGCCCGGCCCGGTCGCGATCGCGAGCGGGACGACGCCCAGGATGAAGGCGAAGGCCGTCATCAGGATCGGGCGCAGCCGCAGGCGGCAGGCCTCGACCACGGCGGCGATCGGGTCCCGGCCCTCATGCGCCTCCTGGTCGCGCGCGAA
>JAFAPJ010000165.1 GCA_019247255.1 Methylobacteriaceae bacterium
CTCGATTGGCCGAGCGGCGCCGTCGCCCACGCCTTCTCGTCGGAGGATCCGGACGCGCTGCGCGGTCCGCAATTCCACGCGGCCTGGGGCGACGAGACCGCGAAATGGCGTCACCCGACCGAGACCTGGGACATGCTGCAATTCGGCCTGCGGCTCGGCGCCGACCCGCGCGGCATCTTCACGACGACGCCGCGGCCGATCCCGCTCCTTCGCCGGCTCCTGCAGGAGAAGGAGGTCCTCGTCACGCGGGCCCGCACGGAGGAGAATTCCGAGCATCTGGCGCCCGCGTTCCTCGCCCGCATGCGGGAGCGCTACGGCGGCTCCCGCATCGGCCGGCAGGAGCTCGAGGGCGAGCTCGTGGACGGCCATCCCGAAGCCCTCTGGAGCCGCGACGCGCTCGAGGCCGTGCGGGTCAAGGCGACGCCGGAGCTCGCCCGGGTCGTGGTCGCGGTCGATCCGCCGGCCGGGTCCGGTCCGCGGGCCGACGCCTGCGGGATCGTGGCGGCGGGGCTCGACGCGACCGGCACCGGCTACGTTCTGGCTGACGCGACCGTCGCCGGGCTGAAGCCCGCCGCATGGGCCGCGAAGGCCGTCGCGACCTACCGGCGCTGGGGCGCGGACGCGCTCGTCGTCGAGGCGAACCAGGGCGGCGAGATGGTCCGGGCCGTGCTCGCGCAGGTCGACGCCGCCGTGCCGGTCACGACCGTTCACGCGACGCGGGGCAAGTTCGTGCGGGCCGAGCCCGTCGCGACGCTCTACGCGCAGGGTCGCGTCCTCCATGCCGGAGCCTTCCCGGAGCTCGAGGACGAGATGTGCGAGTTCACGCCGGCCGGCCTGTCGGGCGGCCGCTCGCCCGATCGTCTCGACGCGCTCGTCTGGGCGCTCTCGCACCTCATGCTCCAGCCGCGGCCCGAGCCCCGCATCCGCGCCCTCTGACCCGAGCGGGCGGCGTCACCCTCGTCGAGGTCCCATGCCGAAGCTTCTGACCCGCCTGCTCGGCCGCGCGGCCGAGCGCAAGGCCGCCCCGCCCCTGCCGACCGGGCTCACCCTCTATCTCGGCGGACGGCCCGGCTGGACGGAGCGCGACGGCGCCGCGCTCGCCCGCGAAGGCTTCCTGCGCAACGCGATCGTCCACCGCTCGGTGAAGCTGCTGGCGGAGAGCGCGGCCTCGCTTCCGCTCGTGCTGACGCAGGACGGGCGGGCGGCGGACGATCACCCGATCGCCACCCTGCTCGCCCGGCCGAACGGGACGCAGGCCGGGACGGGCTTCCTCGAGCGCGTCTACGCGCATCTCGCGCTGTCGGGAAACGCCTACCTGGAAGCCGCGCTCGTCGAGGGGGTGCCGCGCGCGCTCTACGCGCTGCGGCCGGACCGGATGCGCGTCGTGCCGGGCCCGGACGGCTGGCCGGTCGCGTTCGATTACGCGGTGGGCTCGAGGACGCTGCGCTACCCGGTCCCGGCGGACGGGGGCGCGCCGATCCTCCCCCTCGCCGAGTGTCACCCGCTCGACGACCATTACGGGCTCGGCGCGACCTCGGCGGCGGCGGCCGCGCTCGACATCCACAACGCGGCCTCGACCTGGAACAAGTCTCTCCTCGACAACGCCGCCCGGCCCTCGGGCGCGCTCGTGCTCGGCTCCTCCGCGGCCGCTCCGATGGCGGACGCGCAGTTCGACCGGCTGAAGGCGGAACTCGCGCAAACCTACCAGGGCGCCGCCCATGCCGGCCGACCGATGCTGCTGGAGGGCGGGCTCGACTGGAAGCCCTTCAGCCTGTCGCCGCGCGACATGGATTTCGTCGAGGCGAAGAACGCGGCGGCGCGCGAGATCGCGCTCGCCTTCGGGGTGCCGCCGCTCCTTCTCGGGCTCGCGGGCGACAACACGCACGCGAACTACGCGGAGGCGAACCGCGCCTTCTACCGGCAGAGCGTCATCCCGCTCGCCCGGCGCACGGCCGAGGCGCTCGTCGCCTGGCTCGGCCCGGCCTTCCCGGGGCGGCTCCGCCTCGA
>JAFAPJ010000042.1 GCA_019247255.1 Methylobacteriaceae bacterium
GAGACGGACACCGAGGAGAAGATCCAGCAGCGCGTCGAGCACGACCTCTACTACATCGAGAACTGGTCGGTGTTCCTCGACCTCTACATCCTGCTCGCGACCCCGCTCTCTCTCATGAAGGGCGACAACGCCTATTGAGCGCGTTCACGGCAGGACGAGCGCCGTGAACGGATGCACGTAGGCCTGGAGCATGACCAGCACGCCGACAAGGCAGGCGAGCGCGATCGAGTGCCAGAAGACGAAGCGCAGGATCGTCCCTTCCTGACCGAACCAGTTGGTGGCCGTGGAGGCCACGACGATCGACTGCGCGTCGATCATCTTGCCCATCACGCCGCCCGATGAGTTGGCGGCGGCCATCAGCACGGGCGTGACGCCGGTCAGGCCCTGGGCTTGCAGCTGCTCCGCCGTGATCTTCTGCAGGTTGCCGAACAGGACGTTCGAGGACGTGTCCGATCCCGTGAGCGCGACGCCGAGCCAGCCGAGCAGGGTCCCGAAGAACGGGTACAGGAAACCCGTGCCCGCGAAGGCGATGCCGAGCGTCGCGTCGAGGCCGGACAGGCGCGTCAGCGTCCCGATCGCGAGCATCGCCGAGATGGTGATGAGCGAATACGCGCAGACTCGCAGCGTCCGGCCATACTCGGCGATCATCTTGCCCGGCGAGAAGCCCATGATGAACCCGGACACGATCGCCGCGATCAACATGCCGGTGCCGGTGTAGGACAACCAGGTGAAGGAGAAGACGGCGCCTTCCGGGGTCGGCCTCGGCGCGACGGGCGGCACCTTGTTGATCAGGTTGTGGAGATCGGGAACCGGGTAGTTCCAGGTCGCCCACGCATTCACGGCGGATTTGAAGCCGCCCGTGCCCCAGATGAGCAGGACCACGCACACGATGATCCAGGGGACGAGCGAGCTCCAGACTTGAGCGCGGGTCGGAGGCGTCGTCGGTGCGGCAGGCGCCGGAGGCCGGCTCGCGGCCGAATCGTCGCGAGCCCGGAGGGCCGGCGATTGCCAGACCACCTTCGGCCGCCAGATCCGGAAGAAGCCGAGCAGGCAGGCCATGCAGATCAGCGAGGCCCCGACGTCGACGATCCACGGATTCACGTAATTCGAGATGACGTATTGCGGGATCGCGAAGCTGATCCCGCACACGAGGATCGCGGGCCAGATCTGGATCATGCCCCGAAATCCCGCGAAGGCCCAGATGAGCCAGAAGGGGACGAGGAGCGAGAAGAATGGGAGCTGACGCCCGACCATCGCGCCGAGCACGTAAGGGTCGAGACCCGTGACGCTGGCGAGCCCCGCGATCGGAGTGCCGAGGGCCCCGTAGGCCACGGGGGCGGTGTTGGCGATGAGGGACAGGCCCGAGGCGGCGAGCGGCGAGAAGCCGAGACCGATCAGCATGGCGCCGGTCACCGCCACGGGCGTGCCGAAGCCCGAGGCCCCTTCGAAGAAGGCGCCGAATGCGAAGGCGATGAGGAGAAGCTGAAGGCGCCGATCGGGCGTGACGGAGCCGATCGCCTGCTGGAGCGTCTCGAACCGGCTCGTCGCGACGGTCAGGCGGTACATGAAGATGACGTTGAGGACGATCCAGCCGATCGGGAAGAACCCGGTCACGGCGCCGAGCACGCTCGCCCGCAGCGAGAGTCCGGCCGGCATCGTGAACAGAAGGATCGCCACGAGATTCGCCGCAACGAGCGCGATGAGCGCCGCGATATGCGCCTTCACCTTGTTCGTCGCGATGAGGACCAGGAGCGTGACGACCGGAATCGCGGCGGCGACCGTCGACAGGGCGACGCTGCCGAATGGGTTATAGACCTGGTTCCACATGAGCGCGCGCGATCCTCCCAAGCCCGGCTTCTCGAGGCCGGATCCCTGATCTCGTGCTTCTCCGGGGCGGAGGCCGGGGTCAAGCGCCCCCGCGCTTCGGACAGGATCGGACCGAGCTCGGCCACAGCTTTTGGCCGCTTGTGCGCCGGCGCGCAGCGAGCAGCTCCCGCGCTCCGACCTTTAGGACACGTCCGGACGGTCGAGGGTCAGCCGCCGCCGATCCCTTCCGTGACGACCCCTGTGCCGCCGCAGGTCGGGCAGGGGTCGGCCGCCATGCGGCCGCTTCCCTTGCAATCCGGGCAGACGTTCTCGCCGGTGCCGGGCGTGCCGGGCTTCGCCTCGTCGCCCGGATGGGTGTCCCGCTCCGGGCCCGTACCGCTCGCCGTCATCGCGCTCTCCTCCCGGGCCTGCACGGCCCGTACCGAGATAGCGGCGCAGCCCGCGCCGGCGTTCCCGGCCGCGATGCGACCCTCGTCGAATCGGCCCTCGCGGCTTCGGAGCGGACAGGCGAAGCTAAAGACGGAATGAAAATTCGCGACTGGCGCCGCTAATCGCGCGAAAATGACCGGCTTCGGCCTTGACCGTTTGCCTGGCGCGCACGATGATGGCGTGGTCGCCCTCGATCCAAGTCGTGTCTTGGCCGTTTCGCTGTTACGATCAGATCAGGCGTATCCAACCGGAGCCTCGTTGAACCGCCCTTCGCAAACAAGAACGCCGAAGAGCGGTGGGACAACATCCGGCGAGCACCACCATAAAGCGCCCAGCAGGCCATTGCACGAGTTGATGAGATGAGCAGAGGACGAGAATTCCGGCCGCAGAAGCGCGGTTTCGGCGACGATTTCGGGATGGACCGCGCTCCATCCCCCTATGATGCGGCCGCGCCTCGGCCCGCTTTCCGCCAGGCGGCGCCCGTCGCGTCCGGCCCGGAGCAGGAAGCGACGGTCAAGTGGTTCAACCCGGAGAAGGGATTCGGCTTCGCCGAGCTCTCCGACGGCTCGGGGGACGCCTTCCTGCATATCCGTGCGGTCGAGAGCGCGGGTCACACCGAGCTCGAGCCGGGCACGAAGCTGGTCGTCCGCGTCGCGGCCGGTCAGCGCGGTCCGCAGGTGACCGAGGTCCTCAGCGTCGACACCGGGACGGCTGAACCGAAAGGTCAGCGGCGGTCTGGCGGGTTCGGCGGCGGCGATCGCTTCGGCGGTGGCGGCGGCGGTGACCGCTTCGGCGGCGGTGGTGGCGGTGGCGGTGGTGGATTCGGCGGGGCGCCCCGGCGCTCGGCCTACCCGAGCGCCCCTCGGGCCGAAGGCCCTGTCGAGAACATGACCGGCACGGTCAAGTGGTACAATCCTGCCAAGGGGTTCGGCTTCATCGCTCCGGACGATGGCGGCCGCGACGTCTTCGTCCATCGCTCCGCGCTTGAGCGGGCGCGGCTCCCCGACCTCCAGGAAGGCCAGCGTGTCCAGATCGGCGTGAGCCAGGGCATGAAGGGCCGCGAGGTGTCGACCATCGACCTCGCGGACTGACGGTCGCCAAAACGAGTAGCTGATCCGGCCCGCTCCTTATCGAGCGGGCCGTTTCGTTTTCGGGTGCTGCATCATGCCGAAGCGCAGCGCCGGCCTGCTCCTGCATCGGGGCGGGCTCGCCAGGCTCGAAGTCCTGCTCGTCCATCCGGGCGGCCCCTTCTGGGCCCGCAAGGACGAGGGTGCCTGGTCCATTCCGAAAGGCGAGCTTGCCGACGGCGAGGACCCGTACGCGGCGGCGCTGCGGGAATTCGCGGAAGAGACGGGGTTCGCGCCGCCGACGGCTGAGGCGACCGATCTCGGAGAGGCCGTCCAGCCGAGCCGCAAGATCGTGCGCGCCTTCGCGGTCGCGGACGACCTCGACGCCACCGCCGTCCGCAGCAACCTCATCGACCTCGTCTGGCCACCGCGCAGCGGGCACGTGATCCAGGTCCCGGAGATCGACCGCGCTGCCTGGCTGCCGCTCCACGAGGCGGAACGCAAGCTCCTGGCTGGGCAACGCGTCTTCCTGCACCGGCTCGCCGCCGCCCTGGCCTAAGCCGCAGGTGCGCCAGCGCACATGACAGCCGGGAGAGCGCTCCGATCCTGAGCGGGCGCCGCTATATTGCTCTGCAACATCGTTCGGCACCGAGGCGCTTCGTCATGAGCTATGACCCCACCCCCCTGCTAACTTCCGGCCGACTCGGCGAGATCGCGATCGCGAACCGGATCGTCATGGCGCCGCTCACGCGCAACCGCGCGACGCCCGGCACCGACGCGCCACGGCCCATGAACGCCGAGTATTACCGGCAGCGCGCCTCTGCCGGACTCATTGTGACGGAGGCCTCGCAGATCTCGCAGCAGGGGCAAGGCTACATCCACACGCCGGGCATCTACACGCCGGCGCAGGTCGAGGGCTGGCGGCTGGTGACGGACGCAGTCCATGGCGCCGGCGGAAAGATCGTGATCCAGCTCTGGCATGTGGGCCGCGTGTCGCATGTCTCGCTGCAGCCCGGCGGCGCCGCCCCGGTTGCGCCGTCGGCGATTCCGGCAGGGACGAAGACCTTCATCGAGACCGGCTTTGCGGAGGTCTCGATGCCCCGCGCGCTCGGCGAGGACGAGCTGCCCGGGATCGTGGCCGATTTCGCGCAGGCGGCCGGCCTCGCGCGCGAGGCTGGGTTCGACGGCGTCGAGATACACGGCGCCAACGGCTACCTGCTCGATCAGTTCATGAAGGACGGTGCGAACCAGCGCACCGATCGCTACGGCGGATCGATCGAGAACCGTTTGCGGCTGACGCTCGAGGTCGTCGAGGCGGTGTCGAACGTCTGGGGCGCGGGCCGGGTCGGCATCCGGCTCTCACCGGTCACGCCCGCCAACGGGATCTCGGAAAGCGATCCGCAAGCGGTGTTCACCACGCTGGCCGAGCGGCTGAGCCGCCATGGCCTGGCTTTCATCCACGTCATCGAGGGCGCGACCGGTGGAACGCGCGACCACGGCAGCTTCGATTACCTGGCGCTGAAGCAGGCCTTCAGCGGCCCGTATATCGGCAATAACGGCTATACGGGGGAGCTCGCGGCCGAGGCCGTCCGCTCGGGACGGGCCGACGCGGTCGCGTTCGGCCGGCCCTTCATCGCGAACCCGGATCTCGTTGATCGCATCCGGGTCGGCGGGCCCTGGAACGCAGCTGACAGCAAGACCTTCTACGGCGGCGACGAGCGCGGCTACCTCGACTATCCGACGCTGCAGCCCGCGCAGGCGGCCTGACGGTCGCGAGATCGGCGGGCGTGTGCCTCAGCCGCGCGCCCGCACGATCACCCGCTCCTGCCGGCCCTTGTAGACCTGCTGGCAGGCCGTGAGGTAGTCGTTGAAGGCGAAGGAGAACGGGCTCGGCTCCGACTGGCATTGCACGGCGTAACCCGGCACTGGCGTCGGGTTCACCGGGTTGCCAGAGACCGGGTACGGATCGTCCGTTTGCAGGCCGAGACAGCCGCCGAGCGACAAGCAGGCGCCGGCCGCGACCAGGATGAGAGCTCTCGACATAGGTCCGCGCGCGTTGACACCTGCACCGTGCCGCCGCTCGCCCGCCCGGGCAAGGGCGCAGACGGTGACGGCCCGGCATTCCTCACCGCCTGTCACCCGATCTCCACAGGCGCGGGCGTCGAAAACCGGCCCGGCCCGAGCCGGATCGCGGCGGCGACCAGGCGGTAGAGCACGATGGCGTTGAGGACGTGCCAGAGCCAATGCGTGCCGACCGGAAAGCTCTGGCAGATCGCCTGGTCGACGGAGCGGAGGGTGAGCGAGAGCGCGAAGAGAGCGCCGGTGAGCAGAAGGCCGCCGCGCTCCCGGCCGATCTCGGTTGGCGAGGACAGGCTTGCGACCGTGAAAATGGCGAGCGCCGCGGGCACATAAGCAGCCGACCCGGCGAGCACGGAGCCGGGGCTCATGACGGCGGCGAGCGCCGCGTCGAGGGCGCGCGACGCGAGCACGAAGGCGAGGAGCCCGGCGAAGGACGAGAGCGGCCCCAGGCCGAGGAAGCGCCGCAGCGCGAAGAACAGGTAGACGTGGATGAAGATCGCGATGGGGATCACGTCCGCGAGGCTCGACCAGCGGTTCGCGAAGCTGTGGAACAAGTAGGAGCCGACCCCGACGCTCACGACGAGGGCGATCATCAGAGCGGCCGCGGGATCGGGTCCCGGCGCGCGCCGCAACCGGCTTGCGGCCGCGAGAGCCGCAAGAAGAAAGGCCACGTTGCTGCAGGCGTTCAGCGGCTCCGCCCAGAAGCCCGCATCCGTGCGCTCGCAATAGAGGTCGACGGGCGCGAACCAGTCCAAGCGACGCCTCCGCCTTGCCAGCCCCGCCTCGAACGCCGATGAGGCGGGGCACGAGGTAGGCCATGCTGATCGCGACCTGGAACGTCAATTCCGTGAAGCAGCGGCTCGAGCACCTGACGGGCTTCCTGCGCGACGTAGCACCGGACGTTCTCTGCCTGCAGGAGCTCAAGTGCGTCGACGAGGCCTTTCCCCGGCTCGAGGTCGAGGCGCTCGGCTACAATGCCGCGGTCCACGGCCAGAAAGGCTTCAACGGCGTCGCGATCCTGTCCCGGCTACCGCTTGAGGACGTGACCCCGCGACTTCCTGGGGATGAGGAGGACGCGCAATCGCGCTACCTCGAGGCCGTGCTCTCGACCTCGGCGGGCGCGATCCGGGTCGCCTCCATCTACCTGCCGAACGGCAACCCGGTCGGCACGGACAAATTCCCCTACAAGCTGCGCTGGATGGAACGGCTCGAGCACCGCGCACGCGAACTGCTCACGCTCGAGGAGCCGGTCGTGCTCGCGGGCGATTACAACGTCATCCCAGACGAGCGCGACGTCTACGACGCGGCTGCCTGGCTGGAGGACGCGCTCTTTCGGCCCGAAAGCCGCGCCGCCTACCGGTCGCTGCTCGGGCTCGGCTTCACCGATGCCGTCCGGGCCTGCGACGATGCGGCGGGCCTGTACACCTTCTGGGATTACCAGGCCGGCGCATGGCAGCGGAACAAGGGTATCCGGATCGATCACCTCTTGCTCTCGCCGCAGGCCGCCGACCGGCTGACCGGGGCGGAGATCCATCGGCGGCAGCGCGCGCTCGACAAGCCCTCCGACCACGTCCCGGTCTCGGTCACGCTCGATTTGTAAGCTCAATGAACCAGCTGCTCGCAGTTCCTGCGACGCTGCATCAAGCAATCTTCGAGCTGTGCGTTGCGGTGCAGGACGGTCGTGAGCCAGTAGCCGCCGGCGATCAGGATGATCACCACGATCGCGACCGCGAGGTTCTGCCGATCCCGCTGATCCATCATTCCGGCTTCGAGCGGGTCGCGACGAAATCGACGGAGCCGCAGGCCGGCAGCGGCGATGGGGGGCTGACGAAGACAGCGACGGCTTCGGCTCCGGTCATTCGCGGTCAGCGGCGCTTCGTCTGCTGCATCTGCTCGAGCATGGCGGCCGCCGCTCGCCGGTCCCCCTCGCTGGCCCCTTCGACCGCCTCCGCGTGCAGCCGCTCGATCCAGCCCTCGCGCGAGGGATCGGCGCCCTCGCGAGCCGCCATCAGCCAGGCGAGGCCGCGGGCGCGCTGCTTCGGTACGCCCTGGCCGTTGACGAGGAGCTGACCGAGCAGCGCCTGCGCCGGGTGGTGGCCTTTCTCCGCCGCGAGGTTCAGCCAGCGCGCGGCCTGGCGCGGGTCGCGATCGGTCCCGGTCCCGTCGAGGTAGAGACGCGCGAGATAGTATTGCGCGTTCGGATCCCCGAAATACGCGGCCGCGTATTGGAAGAGCTCGACTGCGCGCTCCGGATTGGCCTGGACGTAGCTGCCCTTGATCCCGTCGAGAAAATAGTTGCCGAGCGCCACGAAGGCGCTCGCCACCACGCCGGCACGCGCCGAGCCTGGCGCCTCGTCCGCGTTGTCGTCGGCGATCCGCGAGAAATACTCGAACGCTTTCAGGTCGTCCTGCGGGACGCCGTCACCGTCCGCGTACATGCGGCCGAGCTTCCAGAGCGCGACCGCGACGCCCTGATCGGCCGCATATTCGAGCGCCTTCACGGCCCCGGCCTTGTCGCCGGCATTGTAGTTGCGCACGCCCGAGCGCAGCGCATCCTTGCCGGAGGCGAAGGCCTCGGCCGAGGAGCGCGCCGCCGGGCGCGCGACCGTATCGAGCGCGAGCGCTCCGCCCGCCCAGAGGACAGCCGGCGCGAGCGCGAGAAGCAGGGCGAGCCTAGATGTCCGCATAGGTCCTGGGATCGTACGCGCCGCCGGGATGCGTGACGGCGCCGTGCAGCGCGGAGCCCACCCCTTGAGCGTATTTCCAAAGATATCCGGAGAGCGCGCCGGTCGGCCGCGCGGTCCATTGCGCCCGGCGTGCCGCGAGCTCCTCGTCTGAGAGCTCAACCTCGAGCGTGCCGGCGATCGCGTCGATGCGGATCATGTCGCCGTCGCGCAGAAGCCCGATCGACCCGCCGACGGCCGCTTCCGGCCCGACATGGCCGATGCAGAAGCCTCGCGTCGCCCCCGAGAAGCGCCCATCGGTGATGAGCGCGACCTTGTCGCCCATGCCCTGGCCGTAGAGCGCCGCGGTCGTGGACAGCATCTCCCGCATGCCCGGGCCGCCGCGCGGCCCCTCGTAGCGGATCACCAGGACCTCGCCTTCCTGGTAGGTCCGGTTCGTCACGGCCTCGAAGCAGGCCTCCTCGCCGTCGAAGCAGCGGGCCGGCCCGCGGAAGACCTGCTTGTCGCTCGGCATGCCGGCGACCTTCACGATCGCGCCCTCCGGCGCGAGGTTGCCGCGCAAGCCCACGACCCCGCCCGTCGGCGTGATCGGGTTCGAGGCAGGCCGCACCACGTCCTGATCCGGGTTCCAGGCGACCTTCGCGAGGTTCTCGGCGATCGTCCGGCCCGTCACGGTGATGCAGTCGCCGTGAAGGAAGCCGCCGTCGAGGAGGGTCTTCATGAGGAGCGGGATGCCGCCCGCCTCGAACATGTCCTTGGCGACGTAGCGTCCGCCAGGCTTGAGGTCGGCGATGTAGGGCGTGCGCCGGAAGATCTCGGCGACGTCGAACAGGTTGAACTCGATCCCGCATTCATGCGCGATCGCGGGCAGATGGAGGGCGGCGTTCGTCGAGCCGCCGGACGCCGCCACTACCGTCGCGGCGTTCTCGAGCGCCTGACGGGTGACGATGTCCCGCGGCCGCAGGTTCCGGCGCAGGCACTCCATGACGACTTCGCCGGCCGTCGCGCAGAACCGGTCGCGGATCTCGTAGGGCGCGGGCGCCCCCGCGGAATACGGCAGCGCGAGCCCGATCGCCTCCGACACCGTCGCCATGGTGTTGGCCGTGAACTGGGCCCCGCAGGCGCCGGCGGATGGGCAGGCGACCTGCTCGAGCTCGTCGAGATCGTCGTCCGACATCGCGCCGACCGAGTGCTGGCCGACCGCCTCGAAAAGGTCCTGCACCGTCACGGGCCGGCCCCGGAACGAGCCCGGCAGGATCGACCCGCCGTAGATGAAGACGGAGGGCACGTTGAGGCGCACCATCGCCATCATCATGCCGGGCAGGGACTTGTCGCAGCCGGCCATCCCGACGAGCGCGTCGTAGGCGTGACCCCGCATGGTGAGCTCGACCGAATCGGCGATCACCTCGCGCGAGGGGAGCGAGGCGCGCATCCCGGCATGGCCCATGGCGATGCCGTCCGTGACCGTGATCGTGCAGAACTCGCGCGGCGTGCCGCCGGAGGCCGCCACGCCCTTCTTGACGGCCTGCGCCTGGCGCATCAGCGAGATGTTGCAAGGCGCCGCCTCGTTCCAGCAGGTCGCGACCCCGATGAGCGGCTGATGGATCTGCTCCTTGGTCAGACCCATGGCGTAGAGGTAGGAGCGATGAGGCGCGCGCGCCGGCCCTTCCGTCACGTAGCGGCTCGGCAGCCTCGACTTGTCGATCAGACGCGCATCCATCCCCGAACTCGCCTCACCCTTCCCGTCACCGTTCTGTCGTGACTGGCACGCACTCGCGCGACGGAGCAACGAGATCCGGAGCCGGCTTGGGTGGCGACGACCCTGTTCGTCGCAAGCGGTCCGAGACGCGATAAACCGTTCTGGCGCAACAACTTAACGTGCAGCCTGGAATGTTGGGCGACTGTGGCGGGATCGCGGCGAAGCTCGGGTCCGGCGAAGGCGCGTTCGGGATGTTTTCCGGATGTGGTGCGCCGGCAACAGGCTTGTCCCGCGAGGGTCACACCGGCGCGGTCCGAACAGCAAACCTCGCGAGGATGGCGACCGCGTCCCGGCCTTCTCCTAGCTTGCCCCTAATAGGGCGTCGGGCCGAGGGCGCGCTTGGCCGCAAGCGCTTGCGCGTACCACTCGAACTCGGAGAGGAACCGGCTTGCCGCGGTCTCGAGCCAGGGCTCGTTCGCGGCGCCCTCCTCCGACAGCGCCCGGCCGATCGTCGGGATCGCGAGCGTCGAGGGGATGCTCGGCATGCCGAGCTCCGTCAGGATCGTGCGCAACGCCACGCCGGCCCGCACGCCGCCAAACCGTCCCGCCGAGTAGGACAGGATGGCGGAGGGCCGCCAGAAATACTCCTCGAGGAAATGGTCAAGCAGGTTCTTCAGCGCCGGCGGGACGGATTGGTTGTACTCGGCCGCCACGAGCACGAACCCGTCGGCACGCCGGTAGAGAGCCGCGAGCTCCTCCATGACGGCCGGCGCCTCGCCCTTCGGGAACTCCTTGTACATGCGGTCGAGCAGCGGCAGCGGCTTCTCCAGCGGGTCCACCAGGACCGGTTCGTGCCCCCGCGCCGCGATGAGGCGCGCAATGAAGCGAGCGGCCTTGATTCCCTGCCGGTCTGACCGGACGGAGCCGAGGAGGATCGGGAATACGAGCGCCATGGCAATCCTCCGAGAGGCGGCATTCAGCCCCCCTTGCACCTTGTCATCGCCGGGCTTGTCCCGGCGATCCCGGCGCGGATGCCCGAGCGGCGGCGATCACAGCAGGACGAGATGCGATCGGGGTGGCCGGGACGAGGCCGGCCAGGACGCCGGTCGGTTCCACTCACATCCGGAAGACGCCGAACTTCGTCTCCGGGATCGGGGCGTTCAGCGTCGCCGAGAAGGCGAGCGCCAAGACCTGCCGGGTCTCGGAGGGCAGGATGATCCCGTCGTCCCAGAGACGCGCGGTCGCGTAATAGGGCGAGCCCTCGCCCTCGATCTTGTCGCGGATCGGCGCCTTGAACGCGTCCTCCTCCTCGAGGGACCAGGTCTTGCCCTCGGCCTCGAGGTTCTCGCGCCGCACGGTCGCGAGGACGGACGCCGCCTGCTCGGCGCCCATGACCGAGATGCGCGAGTTCGGCCAGGAGAAGAGGAAGCGCGGGCCGTAGGCGCGCCCGCACATGCCGTAATTGCCCGCCCCGAAGGAGCCGCCGACCAGGATCGTGATCTTGGGCACCTGCGCGCAGGCGACCGCCGTCACGAGCTTCGCGCCGTTCTTCGCGATGCCGCCCGCCTCGTAGTCGCGCCCGACCATGAAGCCCGAGATGTTCTGCAGGAACAGGAGCGGGATGCGGCGCTGGCAGCAGAGCTCGATGAAATGCGCGCCCTTGAGCGCGCTCTCCGAGTAGAGAATGCCGTTGTTGCCGAGGATGCCGATCGGCATCCCGTTGAGCCGGGCGAAGCCCGTGACGAGGGTCGTGCCGTAGAGGCGCTTGAATTCGTCGAACTCGGAGCCGTCGACGAGGCGCGCGATCACTTCGCGGATGTCGTACTGCTTCTTGAAGTCGACCGGGACGATCGCGTCGAGGTCGGAGGCGGGGTGGAGCGGCTCGGCCGGCTCGGCGAGCGCGAGCTCCGGCGTCTTCGTTCCGTTGAGCGTGCCGACGATCCGCCGCACGATCGCGAGCGCATGCGTGTCGTCGGTCGCGTAATGGTCCGCGACGCCGGACAGCCGCGCATGAACGTCGGCGCCGCCGAGATCCTCGGCCGAGACGATCTCGCCCGTCGCGGCGCGCACGAGCGGCGGCCCTCCGAGGAAGATCGTGCCCTGGCGGCGCACGATGATGGTCTCGTCCGACATCGCCGGCACGTAGGCGCCTCCCGCGGTGCAGGAGCCCATGACGCAGGCGATCTGGGGAATGCCGAGCGAGGACAGCGTCGCCTGGTTGAAGAAGATGCGCCCGAAATGCTCCCGGTCCGGAAAGACCTCGGTCTGCTGAGGCAGGTTCGCGCCGCCCGAATCCACGAGATAGACGCAAGGGAGCCTGTTCTCCCGCGCGATCTCCTGGGCGCGCAGGTGCTTCTTGACCGTCATCGGGTAGTAGGTGCCGCCCTTGATGGTCGAATCGTTGCAGACGATCACGACCTCGCGGCCCGAGACGCGGCCGATGCCGGCGATCATGCCGGCCGCGTGAATATCGTCGCCGTACATCCCGTTCGCGGCGAGCGGCGCGATCTCCAGGAAGGGCGAGCCGAGATCGAGCAGCCGCATGACCCGGTCGCGCGGCAGGAGCTTGCCGCGGGCGAGGTGGCGCTCCCGGGAACGGGGCGGACCGCCTTCGCCCACGGCCTCGCGCCGGGCGCGCAGCTCCTCGGCCAAGGTCGCCCACGCCGCGCGGTTCGCGCGCGCCCCCTCGCCCGAGAGGTCCGCCGTGCTCTGGATCGTCGGCAAGAAGGGGCTCCGTCGCTCGCCTCAGTCGCAGGTCGGATAACCCGGCGCGTTGGCACCGGCTAGGTCGCTCCCCATCTCCCGCTCAAGCTTGGCCCGTCGCGCGGCGGGCCTGGACGACGGCCGGAGCGAGCGAGATGTCCTCATTCCTGAACACGAGCGGCGTGCCGAATTTCGGGCAGCGCTTCGAGCCCGGGCCCGCCGATCCGCGCGTGGCCGACCGGATCGATTACGAGATCAAGGGCCACGAGATGCAGTTCGTCGAGATCGAGCTCGATCCCGGCGAGTCGGCCGTCGCGGAGGCCGGGTCGATGATGTTCAAGGACCCGGCGGTCACCATGCAGACCGTGTTCGGCGACGGCTCGGCCGCGTCGCAGACCGGCGGGTTGCTCGGCAAGCTGATGGGTGCCGGCCGCCGGCTTCTCGCCGGCGAGGGCCTGTTCACGACGGTGTTCACCCACCAGGGGCCGTCGGGGAAGGCGCGCGTGGCCTTCGCAGCGCCCTATCCGGGCAAGATCCTGCCCGTGTCGCTCGCCGAGGTCGGCGGGCTCCTCGTTTGCCAGAGGGATTCGTTCCTGTGCGCGGCCCGCGGCGTCTCGCTCGGCATCTATTTTCAGCAGCGCATCATGACGGGGCTCTTCGGCGGCGAAGGCTTCATCATGCAGAAGCTCGAGGGCGACGGCCTGGTGTTCGTCCATGCGGGCGGCTCGGTCGAGACGCGCGACCTCGCCCCCGGCGAGGAGCTGCATGTCGATACCGGCTGCCTCGTCGGCTTCACCGGGCGCGTCGCTTTCGACATCGTACCGGTCGGCGGCATCAAGTCGTCGCTGTTCGGCGGCGAGGGCTTCTTCTTCGCCCGCGTCGTCGGACCCGGTCGCGTCTGGCTGCAGAGCCTGCCCTTCTCGCGCCTCGCAGGGCGCATGATGGCGGGCGCGAATGCCGGCCGGGAGGAAGGGTCGGCCCTCGGCGGCTTCGGCCGCCTGGTCGACGGCGACAACGGCTAGCCGGCGACCGTCGGTCCGAAGACGCGCTCGAACGCCTCGCGCAGCGCGAGGTCGGCATCGTGCATCGTAACGGGCAGCCCGAGGTCGACGAGGCTCGTGACGCCGTGCCGGCGAACTCCGCACGGCACGATGCCCTCGAAGTGAGAGAGGTCAGGCTCGACGTTCAGGCTGACCCCGTGAAAGGTGACCCAGCGGCGGACCCGGATCCCGATCGCCGCGATCTTATCCTCGACCCCCGGCCCGCGCTCTGGCCGGCGCACCCACACGCCGACCCGGTCCTCCCGGCGCTCGCCCCGGACGTTGAACGCGGCGAGCGTCTCGA
Source organism: Methylobacteriaceae bacterium (assembly GCA_019247255.1). Classification (GTDB taxonomy): domain Bacteria; phylum Pseudomonadota; class Alphaproteobacteria; order Rhizobiales; family Beijerinckiaceae; genus Enterovirga. Next base: position 13,833 of record JAFAPJ010000042.1, read on the forward strand.
TGAGCCAAGCTTCGAGCGCGGCCACGAAGCGGCGGAGATCGGGTCGTCGTCGCTGCAGGTCGAGCATCACGTAGGCGACCCGCTGGCCGGGGCCGTGATAGGTGAATTGCCCGCCGCGGCCCGAGCGGAAGACCGGAAAACGCTCCGGCTCGACGAGGTCCTCGTCCCGCGCCGAGGTGCCCGCCGTGTAGAGCGGCGGGTGCTCGAGGAGCCAGACGCGCTCGGGAGCGTGCCCCGCCGCAATCGCCTCGGCTCGCTCCTCCATGGCCCGGACCGCCTCCGGATAAGGCACGAGCCCGTCCGCCACGACCCATTCGACCCGGGGCGAGCCCGGGTCCGGCCAGAGGGTCGCGGCGAGGTCCTCGCGGAAGTTAACCACCGGTTCACCATATGGAGGCGAGATGATCGGGCGCCGCGCGGGCGGCCCGGGAGATCGCGCGTGATCGGATTCGACGCCCTGCATGTGGACCTCGCGGTCGTGCTGGGGAAGACCCGGTTGCCCTTGAACCAGCTTCTGCGGATCACGCGCGGCGCCACGATCCCGCTCGAAGAGGCGGCCGAGGATGATACGGTCGACATCTTGGCGAACGGCCTGCCGGTCGCGCGGGGGCAGGTCTCGATCCGAGGCTCCGCCATTATGGTCGAAGTGACCGAGATCCTGCGCAAGCCCGAGATCTCGCGCGTGCCCGGCACCACCATCGACGGACGGGTGAAGGATCGTCCAGCCCCCGCCGAGGCCGCCTGACCCGCAAGCCAGGCTCGGGCTTGTGACCGCGGAACGGCTCTGTTACAGCCAGCGCCGCTTCGGCGGCGCCCTGTGCGCCGCCCCGCACGCGGCCGTGGCGGAATTGGTAGACGCGCTAGCTTGAGGTGCTAGTTGGGCAACCAGTGGAGGTTCGAGTCCTCTCGGCCGCACCAAACTTTCTGAGCGGACGAGACGAGCTTCGGCCCTGATCGCGGGCGATCGGGTCCGTCAGGTTCTCAGCGACCTTCTCTCACCGGCTCGAAAATCGAATGGGAATCGTGAAGGTGAAGCTCGCCCCGGGCACGTCCGCCGGCGCGGCGGGCAGAGGCTGAGCGCGCCGGAACACCGCGAGCGCCTCGCCGTCGAGATCCGGCGCCCCCGCGCTCGCCACGAGCGACGCCGACAGGACCCGCCCACCTCGGTCGATCGAGAACCTCACCGAAGCAGCGCCGGTCTGGGCGCCCTGCGGCCGCAGGAAACGTCGCAGATGCGCAACGAGCGCACCCTGCCACGAGGCGCGGCTCGCGGCCGAGGTGCCGCTCGACTGCGCGGCCGCGGCGGCCGTGTTCGCACCGCCCGAAGCGGCAACGCGGCGCGCCTCGACCCGCTCGCCGCGGGGGGCGGAGGCCGGCTTCGCCCGCGGCGCCTCGACCGGACGCACCGCGACGGGTTTCGCGAGGGCCGGCTTCGGCCGTGCGGCCGTCGCGGGAACAGGCTGGGCTCGCGCGGGCTCCGGGTGAGGCGCCGGCGGTGGCGGAATCGCGACGGTCGCCGGGATGGGCGGCGGTGGCGACGCCTCGATCTGCGCAGGCTCGGGCGGCCTCGGCTCGGGCAAGGTTTCGGCCGGGCGGGCGAGCTCTGCCGGCGGCGCCAAGACGGCCGCCTCGGGAATCTCGGGGGTAGCCTCGAGAACGGGGTCCGGCAGCGACAAGGGCGGAGCGGGTTCCGCCGCCGGGCTCGGGGCGGACGGCCGCGACGGACCGGAGGCGGGCGGCGCCATATCGATCAGCACGGCTGGCAGAGCCTCGGACGGCTCGCCCCGGAGCGGCAAGGACCGCAGCGCCGCGGCGACCAGCACGGCGTGCAGCGCGAGCACGACCGCGGCCGCGAGCCCCCAGCGGGCAAGGTCGCGGCCGGGCGAGGGGTCGAGGGCGGGCGGGGCCGCCGCCGCGGCGCTCACCGGCCAGGCGCTCCGTCGAGCCCGACAAGCGCGACCTTGAGGTAGCCCGCGTCGCGCAGCCGGTTCATCACCTCCATGAGCTCGCCGTAGGGCACCGCCTTGTCGGCGCGCAGGAAGACCCGCTGCTCGCGGTCGCGCCCGGTCGCCGCGTCGAGCGCTTCCCCGAGCGCATCGCGCGCGACCGGGCTCTCGCCGAGATCGAGGGTCAGGTCGGCCTTGACCGTGAGGAAGAGCGGCTTCTCGGGCCGCGGCGTCGCACTCGCCGTCGCGGCAGGCAGGTCGACCGGCACGTCGACGGTCGCCAGCGGCGCCGCCACCATGAAGATGATGAGAAGCACGAGGATGACGTCGATGAACGGCGTCACGTTGATCTCGTGCGCCTCCTCGAGCTCGTCCTCGCTCCCGCCGATCCGCCCGGCCATGAGGCTCACTCCGCGGCGTTGCGCAGGGGCGTCCGCCGCCCTCGGTCGAGGTCGCGCGAGAGGTGGCGCAGCACCTCGGCCGAGCCATCCGCCAGGAGCGCGCGATAGCCCGCGATCGAGCGGGCGAAGAAATTGTAGAGGACGACGGCCGGGATGGCCGCCACGAGGCCGATCGCCGTCGCGAGGAGCGCCTCAGCAATGCCGGGCGCCACGACCGCGAGATTGGTGGTCTGCGACCGGGAGATGCCGATGAAGGCGTTCATGATTCCCCAGACGGTCCCGAACAGGCCGACGAAGGGCGCCGTCGAACCGATGGTCGCGAGGAGGCCCGTCCCGCGCGCCGCGCGCCGCGCTTCGGCAGCCTCGATCCGGCCGAGGGCGGAGTGAGCCCTGTCCTTCAGCCCGTCGCCGCTCCCGCCCGATCGCTCGGCCTCCGCGGCCGCCGCGCCCGCCATGCGGGCGACGGCCGAACGCTCCCCGGCGACGGCCTCGACGCCCGCCGCCAGACTGGGCGCCGCAGCGAGCATCCTCAGCGCCCGGCCCGCGCCACGGGCAAGGCCGAGCAGCTCGAGCGACTTCGCGAGCCCGATCGTCCAGGTCACGACGGACGCGAAAGCGAGCCCGACCATGACGGCCTTCACCACGAGGTCGGCCGCGAGGAACATGCCCCAGGGCGAGAGGTCGTGCGGCAGGGTCGCGCCGCGGATCGTTCCCGGCGATAGCCCTCCCTCGATCTGAGCGATGGCCGGCGCGAGCGCGCCGAACGTCAAACTTGCCGCGCCGAGGACGCGGAGCAGAGATCGATTGGGCAGGCGGGTCAGCATCACGACGCCACTCGGCTACACCTTCGGCGAAAACGAGGCGAGGCGGGACTGCCCGAAAGCCGACGGTCCGATTGCCCGACCGGTCCTCGCGTTGACGCTCCCCCGCCCCGCCGGTCTAATCCTTGCAGAGCGGCCGTCGGACCGTCGGGCAGGGGTCATCATGGTGAAGCGTTTCGTCATCGGCGCGGTGTCCGCGGCCGCCCTTCTTCTCGCGGCCACGAGCGCCGGGGCGCAGCAGCCGGGACCGGCGGGCGAACCGAAGCGCGGCGGCACGCTCCAGGTCGTGGTGACGCCCGAGCCGCCCATGCTCATGCAGGGCCTCAACCAGAACGGCCCGACGAACATGATCGCCGGGAACCTGTACGAATCGCTGCTGCGCTATGACGAGAAGCTGAACCCCCTGCCCTCGCTCGCGAAGAGCTGGGAGATCTCGCCCGACGGAACCGTCTACACGTTCCATCTGCAGAGCGGCGTCACCTGGCACGACGGCAAGCCGTTCTCGGCCGACGACGTCGTGTTCTCGCTCGACAAGTTCCTGCGCGAGGTCCACGCGCGCTGGCGTCCCATCGCGAACGGGCAGATCAAGGCCGTCGAGAAGGTCGATGACGCGACCGTTCGGATCACCCTGAAGCAGCCCTTCGGGCCCTTCATCCTGACCCAGGAGGTGTCCTTCGCCCCGAGCGTGCCGAAGCACATCTACGAGGGCACCGACTACCGGGCGAACCCGGCCAACGCGACGCCGATCGGTACCGGGCCGATGAAGATCAAGGAGTGGCGAAAGGGCTCCTTCGTCCATTTCGTCCGTACCGAGGCCTACTGGGACAAGAGCCGTCCGCTGCTCGACGAGGTCTATTACCAATTCATCCCGGACGCGGCCGCGCGCGCGACCGCGTTCGAGACGGGTCGTGTCGACGTGCTGACGGGCGGATCGGTCGAGGTGTTCGACGTCGCCCGCCTGTCCAAGGTTCCGGGCGTGTGCGTGACCACGAAGGGCTGGGAAATGTTCTCGCCCGTGGGCTGGGTCGTCATCAACACGAAGAGCGGCATCCTCGCGAACAAGACTTTCCGCCAGGCCATGATGTACGCGATCGACCGTGACCTCGCGCGCGACGTCGTCTGGTCGGGCTACGGCCGGCCCGCAACGGGTCCGATCTCGTCCAAGACAAAGTTCTACTCGCCGGACGTGCCGAAATACGCGTACGATCCGAAGAAAGCCCGCGAGCTCGTGAAGGCGTCGGGCTACAACGGCGAAGTGATCAAGTTTCTCGGGCTGCCCTACGGCGAGACCTGGGCGCGCTGGGCCGAGGCGATCAAGCAGAACTTCGACGAGGCCGGCATCAAGATGGAAATCGTCTCGACCGACGTGCCCGGCTGGGTGCAGCGGGCCGGGAGCTTCGATTTCGACCTGACCTTCAACTTCCTCTACCAGTTCGGCGATCCGGCGGCCGGGGTCGCGCGCGCCTTCATCTCGTCGAACATCGTGAAGGGCTCGCCCTTCGGCAACATCCAGCAATATTCGAACCCGGAGATCGACCGGCTCTTCGCTGAGGCGGCAATCGCGGCGCCGGACAAGCGCCAGGACCTGTATACGAAGATCCAGCAGATCCTGCAGGACGAGCTGCCGGTCCTGCCCCTGCTCGAGCTCGAGTACCCGACCGTGTCGCGCTGCAGCGTGAAGGACCTGGTCACGACGGCGGTTGGCATCAACGACGCGATGAAGAACGCGTGGAAGCAGTAGCCTTGTCATTCGGGGGCTCGCCGGAGGCGAGAGCCCGGAACCCATGACCATCTGGTCCGCTAGTGCCGTACTGCGTCTACATGCTCGCCAGCCGGCGCCACGGCACGCTTTACATTGGGGTGACCAACAACCTCGCCCGGCGGGTTGCCGAGCACAAAGCCAAGCTGCATCCAGGCTTTACGCAGAAGTACTCGGTCGATCGACTGGTCTGGTACGAGACCTACGACCGCATCGACGATGCGATCGCTCGCGAGAAGCACCTGAAGAAGTGGCGACGCGATTGGAAAGTAGGGCTGATCGAGGAGATGAACCCCGAGTGGCTGGACCTATACGCATTTCTGAACCGGTGATGGTCTTGGGTTCCGGGCTCGCCTGCGGCGCCCCGGAATGACAGTGGCTTGAGCGATGCTCCGCTTCCTCTTGTCCCGCCTCGCGAAGGGCGTCGCGGTCCTGTTCGCGATCGCGATCGTGAACTTTCTCCTGATCCGGGCGGCGCCGGGCGACCCCGCGGCGGTGATGGCGGGCGAAGCGGGCGCGGCGGACGCCGTTTTCATCCAGCAGCTGCGCGAGCGGTTCGGTCTCGACCGCTCGCTCCCCGAGCAGCTCGGCATCTATCTCGGCGGGATCGCGCGTCTCGACCTCGGCTACAGCTATCGGCAGGGCCGCTCGGTCGCGAGCCTTATCGGCGATCGGCTGCCGGCGACGCTTCTCCTGACCGGCACGGCCTTCGCGATCTCCCTGGCGCTGGGCACCCTGCTCGGGGCGCT
>JAFAPJ010000043.1 GCA_019247255.1 Methylobacteriaceae bacterium
TCGACGAGCCGCGACTTGCCAAGCCCCGGCTCGCCGACGATGATGACGAGCTGGCCCTCGCCCGAAAGCGCGCGCCCCCATCGGCGCGCGAGCATGGCCAACTCCTCTTCGCGGCCGACGAACGGCGTCAGGGCCCTGGTGCCGCCCCTCCGCCCGCCGCCGCTCGCGCGGACGATGCGGAAGAGCTGGACCGGGGCGGCGACGCCCTTGAGCGCGCGCGCGCCCTCGTCCTCCGCGACGAAGAGACCGGCGGTCTGGCGCTGGACGTTCAGGGTCACGAGGACCGAGCCCGGCTCGGCTGCGGCCTCGACCCGCGCGGCGACGTTCGGCGCGTCGCCGAAAACTTCGCCGGTCGCCTCCACGACGGCCGGCCCGGACTCGATCCCGATGCGCGCTTTCAGCTCCGGCGCGCTCCTCGCCGCGTTCCGGGCGTTGAGGTCGGCCAGCGCACGCTGGATCGCGAGCGCCGCCCGCACCGCGCGCTCGGCGTCGTTCTCCCGCGCCTGCGGATAGCCGAACAGCGCCATCAGCCCGTCGCCGAGCCGCTTCAGCACATGACCGTCGAGAGCGGTCACCGCCGTCGACGCCGCGTCGAGATAGGCGTTGACGAGGCTGCGCCAGTCCTCGGCGTCGAGCCTCGCGGCGAGGCTCGTCGAGCCGACGAGGTCGCAGAACATGACGGTGATCGGGCGACGCTCCGCCGCCGTCTCGGCCGATTTCTCGGGAGGCGCGGGGGTGGCCGCGGGCCCGGGTTTCGGCGCCGCGGCGCGAAGGGCGGCGATGGCGTCGAGGAGCTTGCGCCGGTGGCCGACGATCGTCACGCCGAGGTCCTTGAGGTCCTCGGCCGTCAGGCTGGGCAGGACCTCGCCGTCGATCGCGTTGTCGCGGAACACGGCTTCGTACTGGCCAAAGCCGAGGTTCTTGAGCCAGGCTCCGACGTCCACGGGTCGCCTCCACTCAGAGGGCCGGGATAATCACCCGTGTTAGGCGCGCTGTAAAGCGAGCAACGCCGGGTCGGGGCGCGACCATTTCTTTGACAAGCGCTGCGAGTTGTGTTCTAGATATGTTCTAGGCACAGCAATGGAGAGCGCGGCTTGTCCCTTACCCGAACCCGGCCCGAGCCTGCGCGTCGCGACCTTCAAGCTTGCGCACGCACCGACCATGCCGGTACGGTCTTTGATGGCCCTGAACACGCCGAACGGCGAAAATCTCGCCCGGGCAGCGTAACGCATTGAATAATCTGATAATTCAGACAAAGGAACGCCAAAGAACTCCAAATCATTCCAAGCCATTCCAAGGAATTCCAAACGGAATCCAAGAAAAACCAAATCCGTCCAAGCCATTCCAAGGGAATCCAACCCCGCAGGGCGGCGTCCGCCCCGTTCCCGAGCGCGCCGGCGCGGATAATACACCCTGACAGCGTGAAGCATCGGGGCGGCGCCAAGGAGCGGCTCGGCCACAGGGTCGACCGGTCGACCCGATCGGCCTACCCGGCGGCGGCGGCCTCAACGGCGCTCGCGCTCTCGGCGGCGGCCGGCTCGAGCGCGGCGGCGGCCGCCTCGTCGACCCGTTCGAGCCAGATGAAGGTCAGTTGCCGGCGGACCTCCTCGGGGATGTCCTCGAAGTCCTTGCGGTTGCGGGCGGGCAGCATCACCCGCTTGACGCCCGCCCGGTGCGCCGCGACCACCTTCTCCTTGACGCCGCCGACCGGCAATACGAGGCCGCGCAGGCTGATCTCGCCGGTCATCGCCGTGTCGCTGCGGACGGTGCGGTTGGTCAGGAGCGAGACGAGGGCCATGAACATCGCCACCCCCGCGCTCGGCCCGTCCTTCGGCGTCGCGCCCGCCGGCACGTGGATGTGGATGTCGGTCTTCTCGAAGCGGCCGGGATCGATCCCGTAGGAGACCGCCCGGTTCTTGACGATCGAGAGCGCGGCCTGGGCGCTCTCCTTCATCACCTCGCCGAGCTGGCCGGTCAGGATGAGCCGGCCGGCGCCCGGCGTCGCGATGTTCGTCGCGCTGACGTCGCTTCTGACCGAGCGGCCGGTGAAGAGCGACGTCGCGATGACCGGC
>JAFAPJ010000214.1 GCA_019247255.1 Methylobacteriaceae bacterium
TTCTCGCAGCCGATCATGGAGGCCTGCCTCAAGGCGGCCAACGAACTCTACGGCGAGCTCTCCCAGAAGAGCCCCGACTTCAAGAAGGGCTACGACTCCCTCGTCGCCTACCGGTCGGAAGTGCTGCCCTGGTGGGGTCTCAACGAGTACGCGTTCGACACCTTCATGGTGCGCACGCGCGGGCGCGCCTGAGCGCTCCGCCGGCGGTCAGAGGAAGGTCGCGATTTCGGCGAGAGGCTTCTTGGCGAGCGCGTGCTCCGGCACCGTCGCGTCCGCCGCCGGGTAGCCCGTGACGAGGAGGATGTAGGGCTTGTCGCCCTCGGGCCGGCCGCAGATCTCGTTGAGGAAGCCCATCGGGGCGGGCGTATGCGTCAGTGTCGCAAGCCCGGCATGGTGGAGCGCGGCGATGAGGAAGCCTGTCGCGATCGCGACCGATTCCGGCACGTAATAGTTCTTGCGCAGGACCCCGTCCGCGCTGCGGCTGCGCCGCTCGCCGAAGATCGCGATGAGCCAGGGCGCGGTCTCGAGAAAGGGTTTGTCGCTGTCCGTGCCAAGGGGGGCGAGCGCTGCGAGCCATTCGGCGCCGGCCTTGCCGGCGTAGAAGGCGCGCTCCTCCTCCTCGGCCGCGACCCGGATGCGCCGTTTGATGGCGGGGCTGCCGATCACGGCGAAATGCCAGGGCTGGTGGTTCGCTCCGCTCGGCGCGAGGCCCGCCACCTGGAGGCAGGTCTCGATGATGTCCCGCGGGACGGGCCGGGCCGCGAAGTCACGGACCGTGCGGCGCGTCCGCATGGCCGCGAGAAACGCTTCCGCCCCCGCCCGCATCTCGCTGACCGGGCGCTCCCGGAAGCCGGGCAGCGGCACGGGTCGGTACGGGGCCGGGGCGACGGCGAGGGCTTGGCTCATGGGAGGCTCGGGGCGGCGAAGGCGAGGACCGGGGTTATGCCACGCCGGCCGCCTGTCCGCATTCAGAATAGGGGCGCGGCCGGCGCCACCACGACCACGCGGCCGCAAGGCGGGTTGCGGGTCAGGACGGCGCTCGCGACCCCCCAGAGCACCGGCCCGGCCGGACCGTCCGCCACGACCGGCCCGCCCGAATCGCCCGAGCAGATCTCGGATCCGCCCGTGCGGGCGATGAGGAGCCCGGTCGAGGTATAGGCGAGGGGGACGAGCCGCGTCGTCTTCAGCGTGCCGGTGCCCTCGCTCGAGAGACCCGACCCTGCGACGCGGAGCGCCGCGGGCGGCCGCGTGCTCCGGGCGAGCCGGAGCGGCTGGCGTCCGCGCACGGGTGCGGCGAGCCGTAGCACGGCCGTGTCCAGCGAGAGCTGGACGAGGCTGCCGTACTCGGCCGGCAGGTCGTCGCTCGCCACGACGTCGTAGCGGGCGACGGCCGCGACCGGGATCGGCGGCCGGAGCGCCCGGGAGCCGTCATAAAGCACGACCGCCGACGCGAGCGGGTTGTCCCGCACGCAATGACCGGCCGTGAGCACGAGGTCGGGCGCGATGAGCGAGCCCGTGCAGCGGTTGACGCTGATGCGGTCCTCGCCCTGGATGATCGTCCCGACCCCGACGGTCGCGCGGGTGAGCCGGTCCGGCCGCGCCAAGGTCCCGCCCTCGATCGCGCGGGCCGGCAACGTCCCGGCAAGGACGACCGCGAAGGCGGCGAGGCGGGCGAGGGCGCGCGAGCGGGGCGGCATGGGGAGCTCCGGGGCGACGACGGGAGCCGTCAACATGGTGTGCGGCGCGGCCGAGCGCGAGAACTGGCTGGATCACGAACCCGGCGAAGGCGTCGGCGCCGAGCACACGCCGCTCGCGCAGCAGCGGCCTCGCCATCACCGCCCCTTCTTCCCCCTCCATTTCGGCTTGGCGCCCCCGATCCCGGCGGTCGAGCGCGGCGCTGGCCGGGACGGGGCGGGCCCTGTCGGCAGGAGGATCTCGCGGTTGTGCGGGCCCATCTCGTCGAGCGTCGGCTTTCGGGCGCGGGTGGCGAGCTTTGTCCCGTCCGGCGGCAGGTTCGCGGCCCGCCCGTAAGGCCGGTCGCCCGCGAACCGTCCGGCCTCCCGCTCGATGTCGGATTGAGCCGTCGCCGGGTCGGCGCCGAGCATGAGCTCGGTCGTCTGCAGGCGCTTCAGCTCGTCGCGCAGCCGCGCCGCCTCCTCGAAATCGAGGTCCGCCGCCGCCGACCGCATCCGCTTCTCGAGGTCGGCGATCACCGCCTTCAGGTTGTGACCGATCGTGACCGCCTGATCGGCCATGCCGGTATCGAACCGCACGTGGTCGCGCTCGTAGACCGAGTCCAGGATGTCCGCGATGTTGCGCTTGACCGAGGCCGGCGTGATCCCGTGCTCGCGGTTATAGGCGAGCTGCTTTTCGCGGCGGCGGCCCGTCTCGGCCATGGCGCGCTCCATCGAGCCCGTGACCTGGTCGGCGTAGAGGATGACGCGGCCGTCGACGTTGCGGGCGGCGCGGCCGATCGTCTGGACGAGCGACGTCTCGGAGCGGAGGAAGCCCTCCTTGTCCGCGTCGAGGATCGCGACGAGCCCGCATTCCGGGATGTCGAGACCTTCGCGCAGGAGGTTGATCCCGACCAGCACGTCGAAGGCGCCGAGTCGGAGGTCGCGGATGATCTCGATGCGCTCGATCGTGTCGATGTCCGAGTGCATGTAGCGCACCCGGATGCCGTTCTCGTGCAGGTACTCGGTGAGGTCCTCGGCCATGCGCTTCGTCAGCACGGTGACGAGGGTGCGGTAGCCCTTGGCGGTGGTCTCGCGCACTTCGCCGAGGAGATCGTCGACCTGGCTGCGCGCCGGCCGTACTTCGACTGGCGGATCGATCAGCCCCGTGGGGCGGATCACCTGCTCGGCAAAGATGCCATGCGCCTGCTCGATCTCCCAGCTTCCTGGGGTCGCCGAGACGGTGACGGTCTGCGGACGCATGGCATCCCATTCCTCGAAGCGCAGCGGCCGATTGTCCATGCAGGACGGCAGACGGAAGCCATATTCGGCCAGCGTCGCCTTGCGGCGGAAGTCGCCGCGATACATGCCGCCGAGCTGCGGCACGGTGACATGGCTTTC
>JAFAPJ010000047.1 GCA_019247255.1 Methylobacteriaceae bacterium
CGCGTCACGCCTGCCCGCGTTCAGCGCGCCGCCCAGCAGCTGCGCCAGCGCGCGGCTCTCTTCGAGCGCATCGAGCAGCGTTTCGGCGTGCCGGGCCCGGTTCTCGCGGCCATCTGGGCCATGGAGACCGATTTCGGGGCCGTCCAGGGCAGCCTGCCCGTCGTGCGCTCGGTCGCGACGCTCGCCTACGATTGCCGCCGGACCGAGCGCTTCACGGGCGAGCTCTTCTCGGCGCTGCGGGTGATCGATCGCGGCGACCTCTCGCCGGCGCAGCTGCGCGGCGCCTGGGCGGGCGAGATCGGCCAGACCCAGTTCATGATCTCGAACTACGACAAGTACGGGGTCGATTTCGACGGCGACGGTCGCGCAGATCTCATCCACTCGGCGGCCGACGCGCTCGCCTCGACCGCCAACTACCTGCGCGGCCACGGCTGGCAGCGCGGCGCCGGCTGGAACCCCGGCCAGCCCAATTTCGCGGCGATCCGCGAGTGGAACAAGTCGGAGAACTACGCCCGGGCGATCGCGCTCTTCGCCAACAAGCTCGCGGGCCGCGAGGAATAGGACCGCCTCGCACCCGGCCGCGGAGCGGCCCGGCCGAGGCGGTCGCCTCGATCGCTTACGCGCGGGCCTGGGACACGAACTTGGCGTTGAGGTAGCCCTCGATCGCCTCGGACCCGCCCTCGCTGCCGTAGCCCGAATCCTTCATGCCGCCGAACGGGACCTCGGGGAGCGCGAGGCCGTGGTGGTTGATGGAGACCATCCCGGATTCGACCCGCGCCGCCACCTTCTCGGCCGTGTCGGTCGAGCGCGTATAGGCATAGGCCGCGAGCCCGAAGGCGAGGCGGTTCGCCTCCGTGAAGGCCTCCTCCTCGTCCGCGAAGCCGTTGATGGCGGCGATCGGCCCGAAGGGCTCGTCGTTCATCATCCGGGCCGAGAGCGGCACGTTCGTGAACACGGTCGGCTCGAAGAAGAAGCCCTGGTTGCCGATGCGCTTGCCGCCCGTGCGCAGCTCGGCGCCGGACGTCTCGGCATCCGCCACGAAATCCTCCATGGCGGTCACGCGGCGGGCATGGACGAGCGGCCCCATCCGGGATTGCGGGTCGAGGCCGTCGCCGACCTTGATGGCCTTCGCGGCGGCCGTGAAGCGCTCCGTGAAGTCGTCCAGGACGGATTCGTGGACGAGGAAGCGGGTCGGCGCGACGCAGACCTGCCCGGCGTTCCTGAACTTGTTCGCGGCCAGGATCTTCACGGCCTTATCGAGGTCGGCGTCGCCGAACACGATGGCGGGCGCGTGCCCGCCGAGCTCCATCGTGACCCGCTTCATGTGCTGGCCCGCGAGCGCGGCGAGCTGCTTGCCGACAGGGGTCGAGCCCGTGAAGGAGATCTTCCGGATCACGGGGTGCGGGACGAGGTAGCCCGAGATGTCGGCCGGGACGCCCAGCACGTAGCCGAGGACGTCGCCCGGAACGCCCGCGTCCAGAAAGGCGCGCACGAGCTCGGCGCAGGAGGCGGGCGTATCCTCCGGCCCCTTCAGGATGACGGAGCAGCCGGTGCAGAGCGCCGCCGAGAGCTTGCGGACCGCCTGGTTGACCGGGAAGTTCCAGGGCGTGAAGGCCGCGACGGGCCCGACCGGCTCGCGGACCACGAGCTGCAGGACGCCGTCCGCACGGGCCGGGATGACCCGGCCGTAGGCCCGGCGGCCCTCCTCGGCGAACCAGTCGATCGTGTCGGCGCCGCCCAGGATCTCGGCCTTGGATTCCGCGATGGGCTTCCCCTGCTCGAGCGTCATGATCCGGGCGATGTCGTCCGCCCTCTGGCGCATGAGCTCGGCCGCCTTGCGCATGACCTTGCCGCGCTCGAAGGCCGAGACCGCGCGCCAGGCCTTGAAGCCGCGATCGGCTGCCTCCAGCGCCTCGTCGAGATCGGCTGTCGTGGCGACCGGATGCGTCCCGATCTCCTCGGCCGTCGCCGGGTTGACGATCGGGCGGGTCTCGCCGGACGCGGCCGCGCGCCAGCTGCCCGCGATGTGGAGCTTCACCTCAGGATACATGTCGTCCTCCGCGCGGCTCTCCGGGCCGCTTGTCTGAGCCCAGGCTGAGCGCGCCTCGCGGTCACTCGGCCGGAACGGCCGCGGCTTCCGTCAGGGGCTCGAGCTCGTGCTCGCGCGCCGCGCGCTCCTGGCCGGCCCCGCTGCGCACCCGGTACTGCGGGGCGGCATCCTCGGCCGCCGGCATGAGGCGGGTGATCTCGTAGGCGCCGTTGTCGCGCACGAGGGAGCGCTGGAGGTAGCGGACGCGCTGTCCGACCTTGAACTGATGCGACATGGGTTATTTCCGATCCGTGAGGGCGACGGATCGAAGGCCCGCCGCCGCCGGGCTGAGCTGCCGCGGAAAGGCAGCGAGTATCCGCCCAACATAAGGGGTCGGCGGAACCCCCACAATCCTGTGATTCGCCTCACTCGACCCTGCGGTCCGCCTCAGGCGACGTCGGGCGTGAGCACGTGGATGGTGCGGGACGCGACGAGGTCGCGCGTCGCCTCGGCATAGGCCTTCATGTGCGGCGCCGCCGCATGCGCCTTCAGCGCCGCGAGATCGGCCCATCGCTCGACCACCATGAAGGCGTCCGGGCCGAGCGGCGTCTGAATCGCGCCGGCGCCCTCGAGGTCGATGGCCGGCTCGTAGGCCAGGCACCCGTCCTCCGCGAGGACCGCCGGCCGGTTCGCCAGCATGATCTCGAGGATGCGGGCGCGCTCGCCTGGCTTCGCGACGATGTGGGCGAGGACGTGGATCATGGACGGGCCGGCGGGGTCGGAGGTGCGGACGGTCCGGGTCGCACGGACGGCGTGTCGCGCGCAAGCTTCTCGAGGCCGGCCCGGTCGAGGGCGCCTCTTCCTTTCTGCTCGACGAGGAGCGCGAGCCCACCGACGGCGAGCGCGGCGGCGCCGATCCGGAGGACGAGCCGACGGGCCGAGAGCGCGGACCAGTCGGGTCGCCACGCGGCGAGGCGCGGGCCCCAGGACGGCGCGGCGGGATGGGCGGGACGCGCCGGGGCGGCGCGACCCGCGGCGGGCATGCGGGCGGAGGGGCGAGGACGGCTCACGGCAGCACCCTACGTCGCAACCCTTAACCGTTGCTCGCAGGGCCATAAGCTGCGGAAACGGGTGAGCGCCGCGCCCGAACGCAAGCGCCGCCCGTCCCTTGCCGGCCTGATCGGCACCCGCGGGTCGAGCAGCCGTTCCCTCATCGGTCGAAGAGTTCGTCCGGCAGGGCCCAGACGGCCTCGAAGGACGAGCGCAGGTGCTTCCTCATCGCGATCTCGGCCCCTTCCCCGTGACCCGCCTCGATGGCCGACAGAATCTCCGCGTGCTGGTCGTGGGAGAGCTGCAGGTTCGGCGTCGTCATGAGCACCTCGAACTGAAGCCGCAGGATCGGAACGCGCAGCCGCTCCGCCGCCGCCTGCAGGTAGACGCTCCCGTCGGCCCGGATCAGCCGGTCATGGAGGCGCGTGTTCAGAGGCAGGTAGCGGGCGACGTCGCCCGTGCGGGCGGCCATTTCCATCTCCGCCCAGAGAGCATGCAGGCCGTGGCGAAGATCCGGGTCGCCGATGCCGAGCGCGGCGCGCCGGGCAGCCAGGCCTTCGACGACCTCGCGCAGCTCGTAGATCTGCCGGACGTCGCGTCGTGAGAGCCGTCGCACCCGGGAGCCGCGGTTCGGCAGGTGCTCGACATAGCCTTCGGCAGCCAGATGCTGGAGCGCCTCGCGCACGCGCGTTCGCGAGGCCTGGAAGCGTTCCGTGAGGTCGGCCTCGACCAGGCGCTGCCCCGGCGCGAAGCGTCCGGTCGCCAGCTCCGCCCGGAGCTGATCGGCGAGAGGAACCCGCTTCGGCGCACCATCAGCCTTCGACCCCGCCGTCACGCTTGCGCTCCCCCGGATTGTCTGACAATCTTGTATGAAGTAATAAGCGGCAAGGGTGGGAGTTCAATGAGGATCGGTCATGCGCGCGACGTCGAATGGGCGGGCGTGTCCCGCCACCGTGACGCGACCATCACCTTCAAGCGCCTGATCACCGGCGAACCCGGCCCGGAGAACTTCGAGCTCGCCCTCGTGCGCATGGACGGTCCGTACACAACTCCCCGGCATCGGCACAATTACGACCAGATCCGGCTCGCGCTCGACGGTGCCCTCAACTTCGCGCCTGGGCGCGACCTCGCTCCAGGAGCGGTGGGCTACTTTCCCGAGGGCACCTATTATGGGCCGCAGGCGGTGGCCGCGGGATCGCTCTCGATGGCGGTTCAGTTCGGGGGCGCAAGCGGGCAAGGCCTGCTGAGCTACGACGATCTCGGGCGCGGCAGCCGCGAGCTGGCCGCCAAGGGACGTTTCGAGAACGGCGTCTATACGGAGACCGGGCCGGACGGCCAGCGCCGGAACAAGGACGGTTTCGAGGCCGTCTGGGAGCACGTCACCGGGCGCCCGCTCGTCTACGCGCCGACCCGGTTCACCGATCCAGTCGTCATGCACCCGGACAGCTTCGTCTGGCGGCGAAGCGCGGACGGCCTCGCCATCAAGCATCTCGGCACGTTCGGCGAGCGCCGCGTCGCGCTGGAGCTCATCCGGCTCGCGCCCGGAGCACGCCACGCCAGGCCCTTGGAGGATCGCTCGCTGGCCTTCGTTCTCGCGGGCGGACCGACGATCGGGGGCGAGCCGCTTGCCCTCCACGACGCGGCCGCGTTCGAGCCGGGCGAGCGGGCCGAGATCGCCGTCGAGGATGCGTCCGCCACCCTCATGCTGATCACGTTGCCCTCGCTTCCGGCCGTCGCGGCGGTCGCGGCGGCCGCCTGACCTCGCCGGCGGTCGCGTCCCGCGGCCCGGTTCTGACCCTCGTCGCCGGCGCGAGTTGCCGCCCGGCTCACGCTGCCATCCCGGGGAGAACGACGCTGTGTGGACTTTCCTGAGGCGCGTTGCCGCCGCTGCCGCCGCGTTCGCGGCCCTCGCGAGCTCGGCCCGCGCCTTCGAGGTCACGGTCGGTCATTACGGGAGCCTCGTTCAGGGCGCGCCCTACGCGATCGCCTTGGAGAAGGGGTTCTTCAAGGAGGCGGGGCTCGACCTCACTCGGATCGTCTCGGGCGACGGCGGCGGCACGACGGTCCGCAGCGTTCTCGCGAGCCCTTTCCCCTTCGGCGAGGCTGCGCTCGGCGCCGTGCTCAACGCGCAGCAGCGGGGCCTCGACCTCGTGATGGTCAGCGCCGCCGTGTCCGGGCCGGTCGACATGTTCTGGCTCGTGCGGCCCGACAGCCCCATCCGCAGCGTGACGGACCTTCGCGGCCGCAAGGTCGGCTACACGAACCCGAAATCCGGCTCGGACTACCTGCTGCGAATGGTCCTGGACAAAGCCGGCGTGACGCCCGAGGCGGTCGAGCTCATCGCGACCGGCGGGATGCGGGAAGGGTTGGCGATGCTCTCGGCGGGCCAGATCGACGTCATGCCCGTCGTCGAGCCCGTGCTCGCGACCCTCGGCGACAAGTTTCGGCCCGTCTTCGCGGCCGGCGACTACCTGCCGTCCATCACGCAGACGGTCGGCTTCACGAGCCGTGACTTCGCCCGCACGGGCGGCGACAAGCTCCGGGCGCTGCTCGCGGCCCGCCGCAAGGCGGTCGACTTCATCTACGAGAAGCCCGACGAAGCGGCCGACATCGTCGCGCGCAGCCACGGGCTCACGCCCGCGATCGCGCGCGCGGTCATGCAGCGCTTCGCGCGTGACCGCTATTGGAGCCGAGGCGATTTCGACCAGGCCGCCATGGATGTGCAGCTTGCAGGGCTGAGGCTCGTCGGCGCGGTCGACGACAAAGGGCCGAACTGGACTACGCTGATCGACGCGCGCTTCCTGCCCGCCGACCTGCCGCGCCCCGGCATGTGATGGAGGCGCACCTCAGGCTCGAGGGCGTCGCCAAGGTTTTCGCCGCGTCCGGCCGCTCGGCGCCCGTTCCTGCGCTCGGGCCCCTGGACCTCGAGGTCCGCCGCGGCGAGTTCCTGTCCATCGTCGGGCCGTCGGGCTGCGGGAAATCGACACTCCTCGACATCGCGGCGGGCCTCCTCGCGCCGAGCGCCGGCCGGGTGTCGTTCGAGGGGCGGGAGGTCCGAGGCGCCACGCCGCCCGGCCTCGGCGTCGTCTTTCAGCAGGACGCGAGCTACCCCTGGCTGACGGTCTCGGAGAACATCGGCTTCGGCCTGCGCCGGCGGGGCCTGCCGGCGCAGGCCGTCGCGGACCGGGTGGAGGAGGCCATCCGCCTGATGGGCCTGTCGGCTTTCGCCCGGGCCTACCCGGCCCAGCTCTCGGGCGGCATGCGCCAGCGGGTCTGCATCGCCCGAACCCTCGTGACGGAGCCTCGGCTTGTCCTCCTCGACGAGCCCTTCGCGGCGCTCGACGCGCAGACCCGGCTCTTGATGGGAGACGAGCTGCTCAAGCTGTGGCGCCGCGCCGGCGCGACGATCGTCCTCATCACGCATTCCTTGGAGGAGGCGGCCCTCCTGTCGGACCGGGTCCTGCTGATGTCGGCGCGGCCGGGCCGGATCATCGAGACGCTCGCGACGGGTTGGCCGAGCGAGCGATCGTCCGACCTCCTGACGGACCCGCGCTTCGCGGCCTTGACGCAGCGGCTCTGGACGGCGCTCGCGCCGGAGGCCCGTCGGGCGCTCGGCCTCGGATCGGAGGCGGCGTGATGGCGCTCGCGGCGGGACGCGCCGGCATCGTGCTGGCCCTTCTCCTCGCGCTGGAAGCTGCGGTCCGATGGGGTGCGGTCTCGCGCAACGCCGTCGCGCCCCCGAGCGACATGGTCGCGGCGCTGCTCCGGCTCGCCGGAAGCGGGCTCCTGTGGCGGCTGGCGGCCCCGACCTTCGCGGCGGTCGCGGCCGCGATCGCGCTCGCCGTCGTCGGCGGGCTCGTCTTCGGCCTTCTCCTGGCGGCGAGCCCACGGCTCCGCCGCGCGATCGAGCCGCTCCTCCTGAGCTACTACGCGGTGCCGATCTTCGTGTTCTACCCGCTGCTGATCGTCGTGCTCGGGCTAGGGCCTCTCCCCCTCGTCGCGATCGGCGCGGCCTTCGGCGTGATCTCGGTCGCCTTGAGCCTGCTTCAGGGGCTCGACCGCCTGCCCACCCCCATCCTGAAGAGCGCGCGCCTGGAAGGGCTCGGGCCCTGGGCGACCGCCTGGCACATCCGCCTGCCCTTCGCGGCGCCGTTCGTGCTGCACGGCGCGAAGCTCGCCGTCGCGGCCGCCTTCATCGGGGTGATCGGCGGCGAGTTCATCCTGGCGCCGAACGGTCTCGGCCGCGCCATCGCGAACGCCTACAACGACTTCGACAACCCGCTCCTGTACGGCCTGCTGCTCTTCGTCATCTCGGTCGTGACGGCCGTCAATCTCGGCCTTCACGCCTTCGAGCGGCGGCTTCGCGAGCAGCGGGGTCTCGCATGAGGCAGGTCTTGGTCGACCGCCTCGCCCTGGCGGCCGTCGCGCTGACGCTGTGGGTCGCGCTCGAGCTCCGGCTCGGCCCGGACATCCTGCCAGGCCCGCTCGAGACCGGCTTGCGGCTCCTCGGCCTCCTCGCCGACCCTGCCTTCCAGGACGAGATCGCCTCCACACTGGGCGCTTTCGCGCTCGCTGCGCTCCTGGCCGCCAGCCTCGGCTTGATGCTCGGCGCCGCGCTCGGGACGCTGCCCCGCACGAGCGACCTTCTCGAACCCTTCCTCGTCGGCTTCTACGCCCTGCCTAAGGTCACCCTCTACCCGACGGTGCTGCTGCTGCTCGGCGTGGGCCTCGACGCCAAGGTCGCGTTCGGGGCGCTCCACGGGATCGTGCCTGTCGCCTTGTTCACGGCCGGCGGCATCCGGGGCCTTCCCCCCATCCTGGCGAAAAGCGCTCGAACGCTCGGCCTCGCCCGTGTCGCGACCGTGACCCGAGTCCTCCTGCCGGCCGCGCTGCCCGAGATCCTGGCGGGGCTGCGGATCGGCCTCGCCTTGACCCTGCTCGGGACCCTGATCGGCGAGATGTTCGCGGCCCGGTCCGGTCTCGGATCCGTCCTCATGCGGGCCATCCCGCGGCTCGACAACGCGACCGTCCTGTCAGTCACCATCCTCTTCCTGGCAGGTGCGCTCCTCGTGGATTGGACGCTCGAGCGGGCGACGCGTCGCTCGGCGGCCGGCCGCTAGACCTTCGCTCCCTCAGGTGTTCCGGCGGGCTCAGGCCGACTCGAGTCCGGCCGCCGCGCGGTACAGCGTCATCTCGTCGAGCTTCCGGGCGATCAGCATCGCGCCGATCGGCCGGCCGTCGGCCGTCGTGCCGACCGGAACCGAGAGCGCCGGATGCCCGGTCGCGCAGGTCGGCGCCGTGTTGCCGATCATCTCGAAGGCGCGCGCCACCACCTCCTCGCGGCTCGCGCCCGGGCCGGGCAGCGGCGTCGTCGCCATCGGCGTCGTGGGCATGAGCAGGACATCGCAGTCCGCAAGCGCGGCGTCGTAGGCCGCGGTCAGGCGACGATTGAGGTTCTGGGCCTTGCCGTAGAAGCGGCCCTTGTGACGGGACGCCATGTAATGGCCGGTCAGGATGCCGAGCTTGAGCGTCTCCGACAGCTCGTCGGCCCGCTCGCGCCAGCGTGCATGGGCGTCGAGGAGGCTTTCCAGGTAGACGCCTTTCGCGTTCGACCCGAAGGCGTTCCTGTGCATCATCAGGTCCGTCGCGCCCTCCAGGAAGATCGGCGTCCAGATCGCCTGGCCGGCCCGGTGCAGCGGCAGCGGGCGCTCGACCACGATGGCACCCATCCGGGCGAGCCGGTCGGCTGCCGCGCGGACGCCGGCATCGACCTCGGGCTCGGCGCCCGGCATGCCGAAACCCTCCGGCACCACGCCGATGCGCAGCCCCGCCACGCCGCGGGCGAGCGCCTGCGTATAGGGCTGAGCCGGCGCGCCTGACTGGCGCGGGTCGAGCCCGTCCGGCCCCGCCATCACCTCGAGCATAAGCGCATTGTCCGCGACCGTGCGGGTGATCGGCCCGACGTGATCCACCGTGAGCTCGACCGCGAAGATGCCCGTGTAGGGCACGAGCCCGTGCGTCGGTTTCAGCCCGACGACCCCGCAATAGGAGGCCGGGATGCGGATCGAGCCTCCCTGGTCGCCGCCGGTCGCCATGTCGACGATGCCGGCCGCGACGAGCGCGGTCGAGCCGGACGACGAGCCGCCGGCGTTGTGGCCGGGCACGGCCGGGTTCTCGACCGGGCCGTTGGCGGCCGTGTGGCTGCCGCCGGACGCGCAGTAATACTCGCAGACCGACTTCCCGAGGATCTCGGCGCCTTCGTCGAGGAGGCGGGTCACGACCGTCGCGTCCATCTCGGGGACGTAGCCGTCGAGGATGGAGGCACCGTTCATCATGGGCACGCCGGCCACGCAGGTGTTGTCCTTGATCGCGACCCGCTTGCCGAGAAGGCGGCCGCGCCGCGCGCCCTGGATGCGGGTCTTCACCGCCCAGGCGCCGTAGGGATTGTCCTCGGGCTCGGGCCTGATCCCGGGCGTGCGCGGGTAGCCGACCGGCGGCAGCTCCTCGACCAGGCCGTCGACGAGGTCGTAATGGTCGAGCAGCCCCTGCATCAGGCCGAGAAAGGAGACGGCGTCCGCTTCCGACAGGGAGAGGCCGAGCTCCGCCCCCGCGCGCCTCAGCTCGTCCGCGTCCGGGCGCCGGATCGCCACCCCGGCTACATCCGGGTCCAGTCGCCGTCGGCCTCGAAGGCGGCGGCGGCCTGGTAGATGGTCGATTCGGCCCAGAACTTCCCGACCAGCATGCAGCCGACAGGCAGCCCGTCGCGCATCCCGCAGGGGATCGACATGGCCGGGTGGCCCGACACGTCGAAGGGCGCCGTGTTCTCCAGCATCTCGAAGGCGCGCTGAAGCGTGAGCGCGAGCGGCGCGTCCGGCGGCGGCAGCGGGGTCGCCTTCATGGCGGTGGTCGGCATGAGCAGGAGGTCGTAGGCGCCGAGCATGGAATCGTAGGCGGCGCGGAGCTTGCGGGCGAGATTCTGCGCCTTGGCGTAGTAATGGCCGCGATGGTGGCGCTGGAAGTACTCGCCGGTCAGCATCGTGATCTTCAGGCTGTCGGAGAGCTCGTCGGCCCGCCCGCGCCAGCCCGCATGGTGGTCGAGGAGGGAGGTGGTGTAGAGCCCCTCCCAGCCCGTCCCCATGCCGTTGCCCTTAATCATCTGGTTGGTGGAGCCTTCGGCCGCGATGGCGAGCCAGATCGCCATCGCCTTGTCGTGCATCGGCAGCGAGACGGGGTCGACCGTCGCGCCCAGCGCCCGGAAGCGGTGCGCCGCCTCGCGCACGCATGCGTCGACGTCAGGCTCCGATTCCGGTCGCCCGAACCCCTCGTTCACGACCGCGATCCTGAGGCCGCGGACGCCTCGTCCGAGCGCGGCCGTGTAGCGGTCGGTCTGCGGTGCATATTGGCGCGGGTCGAGCCCGTCGGGACCTGCCAGAACCTCCAGGAAGAGCGCGTTGTCGGCGACGTTGCGGGTCATCGGCCCGGTATGGTCGATCGTCGCCTCGATCGGCATCACGCCCGTATAGGGCACGAGCCCGTGCGTGCCCTTCATGCCGTAGCAGCCGCAGAACGAGGCCGGCATGCGGATCGAGCCGCCCTGGTCGCCGCCGATGGCGAGATCGACCTCGCCGGCGGCCAAGACCGCGCCCGATCCCGACGAGGAGCCGCCGGCCGAGTAGCCGGGCTTGTGCGGGTTGTGCACGTGGCCGGTCGCGTTCGTATGGCTTCCGCCCGAGAGGCAGAAGCTCTCGCAATGGGTCTTGCCGACGATCGTGCCGCCCGCCTCGAGGATCCGGGTCACGATCGTCGCGTCGATGTCGGGCGTGTAGCCTTTCAGCGTCGACGACCCGTTCATCATCGGCACGCCGGCGACGCACACGTTGTCCTTGACGGCGACCGTCTTGCCGGCGAGCGGGCCCCGCGGAGCGCCACGGATCTCGCATTTCACGTACCAGGCGTTGTGCGGATTCTCCTCGGCCGGAGGCCGGTACCCGGCGGTGCGCGGATAGAGCACCGGCGGCATGTTGTCCGGCATCGCGTCGAGCTCGTCGTAGCGCTGCAGGGAGGCCTCCATCAGGCCCACGAACTCGGCGAGGCGCGCGTCCGACATGGAGAAACCGAAATCGTCGGCGATCGCGCGCATCTGCGGCATCGAGGGACGGCGCACGGTCGCCCGGGCGCGCCGGTTGGGTGCGGAGGGCGGCGTGGAGCTCGGGAAGGCCGGCGCGGCGCTGTTCGGCGATGGGGACGGTGCCCGCACGGAGGCCGCGGCCGATGAGGAGGGAGCGTGGGGGTCCGCGAACCCGTTTCGGCTCGCGGCCCCGTTGCGACGTGCCGCGTCCTGCTGGACCTGAGGCCTCGACCGCGCGTCGGCCTCGGCATGGGAAGGGGCGGCCCCGTTTCTCCGGTCGGCGACGCCGCTCGACGGCCGCGTTCCACCGCTCGTGAAGCCCGTGAACTCGTCGATCAAGGCGGTGTCCCCCATCGCGGCGCGGCCGATCTCGCCCGCGATCTGGCCCTTCTTGAGGACCAGCACGCGGTCGGACAGGCCGGTGATGAATTCGAGGTTCTGCTCGATGAGCAGGATGGCGAGCCCACGCTCGCGCGCGAGGCCGCGCAGCTTGTCCTCGATGAGGTCGACGATCGAGGGTTGGATCCCTTCGGTCGGCTCGTCCAGAAGCAGGATCCGCGGATCGCTGACGAGGGCGCGGGCGAGCGCGAGCAGCTGCTGCTCGCCGCCCGAGAGCGCCCCGCCGCGCCGATCGAGCAGCCGCTCGAGTTGAGGGAATTCGGCCAGGACGGCGGCGATCGCCTCGGCCTCGTCGCCGACCGCGTGCGAGGCGAGGCCGAGCCTCAGGTTGTCCCGCACCGAGAGGTCGGGGAAGATGCCGCGCCCTTGCGGAACGTAACCGATCCCGAGCCGCGAGCGCGCGTGGCTCGGCTCGCGCGTGACGTCCGCGCCGTCGAAGACGATGCCGCCGCCGCTCGCCGGCACGAGCCCCATCAGCGTCTTGAGCAGCGTCGACTTGCCCATGCCGTTATGGCCGAGCACGCCCACGATCTCACCCTCCGCGAGCGCGAGATCGAGCCCGTGCAGCACCGGCACCCGGCCGTAGCCGGCGCGCAAGCCCTTGACCTGCAGGAGGGGCGGCGGGGCGGCGCTCAATGCTTGTGCCCGAGATAGACCTCGCGGACCGTCGGGTCCGCGGAGACGGCGTCCATCGATCCCTCGATCAGGATCGCGCCGCGGTGGAAGACGGTCACGATGTCCGCGAGCGCGCGCACGAAGGCCATGTCGTGCTCGACGATGATGAGGCTCGCCGTTCGGTTGATCTCACGGATGATGTCGGCGGTGAACGCCGTCTCCTCCTCGGTCATGCCCGCGGCCGGCTCGTCGAGCAGCACGAGCCAGGGGCGCGCCGCCACCACCATGCCGAGCTCGACCCATTGGCGCTGACCGTGCGCCAGCGTGCCGACGGGCCGCCGCCGGATGTCGCCGAGACGGACGCGCTCGACCGTTTCGGCGGTCGCCGCCTTCGCCCGGGGCGCGTCGAGCCAGCGGCGGGCGGCGAGCCATATGTTCTCCTCGACCGAGAGCGCGTCGAACACGTTCGGCACCTGCGTCTTGATGCCGACCCCGAGGCCCGCGACGGCGTGGGGCTCGGCCCCGGTCGTGTCGAGGTCACGGATGAGAACGCGGCCCTCGCTCGGCTTCAGCTGGCCGGTCAGGCACTTGAAGAAGGTGCTCTTGCCGGCCCCGTTCGGGCCGATGAGGCAGCGCAGCTCGCCCGCCTTCAGGGCGAAGTTGACGCGGTCGTTCGCGACCACGCCGCCGAAACGCATCGACAGGTCGTGCGTCTGAAGGACGGTCTCGCGCCGCATGACCCTCACTCGGCCGGTTGCAGAGCGCGGCGGGGCCCCGCCTTCGGCCGGCGGGCGCGAAGCCGCTCGGCCCGGCCGAGGGCGCCGCGCCGACGCCGCGTCGCGAGCTCGACGAGCGCCGGCACGACTCCCCGCGGCAGCAGCAGCACGAACAGGATCAGCACGAGGCCGAGCACCATGTTGGAGTTGAAGTAGGATTGCGTGCCGAGCCAAGAGGTCAGCCAGAACACCCCGAATGCGCCGAGCACCGGGCCGATGAGCGTGCCGCGCCCGCCGACGATGACCCAGATGATGGCTTGCGCCGCATAGGACAGGTTGAAGAGGTCGGGCGTCACCCGCCCGATGCCGTTGGCGACGAGCACGCCAGCAAGCCCGGCCAGGCCGCCGCCGATCGAGAACAGGCCGAGCTTGTAGAGGCGTGAATCGTAGCCGAGCAGCTCGGCGCGGGTCTCGTTCTCCCGGATCGCGACGCACACGCGACCGAACCGGCTGCGCACCAGCGCCACGCAGCCGAAGAAAGCGAGGAGAAGCACGCCCGACGCCACGTAGAACATCGCCTGCGGCGACAGGATCACACGGTCGTCCCAGGGCAGCCTGAGCGGTGGCGCGGCCGTGCCGTTGAAGCCTCCCAGGAGCGCTCGGCCGATGCGGTAATCGGGCCCCGAGGTCCGGCGCAGCAGGTTGAAGAAGATGAGCGTGACGGTGAGCGTCGTGACCCCGAGATAGACGTCGGAGATCCGGCCCCAGAACATGAAGTAGCCGAGCGCGGCCGCAACGGCGGCCGCCGCCAGGACGGCGGCCACGATCGCGCCCGTGGTGTCGCCCCAGTTCTGGGCGGCGACCGCATAGGTGTAGGCGCCGGCCCCGAAGAAGGCCGTCTGCCCGAAGCACAGGATGCCGCCATACCCCCAGATCAGCCCGAGGCTCAGCCCGAGCAGCGCGAGGCCGATCGCCGTTGTCAGGTTGATGATGGTGAAGAGCTGCAGCACCTGCGGCGCCCCGACCATCGTGACGACGCCCAGCACCGCGAGCGCGATGAGCCACCGATCCTCGGCCGCGCGGCTCATAGGCTCCGGCGGAAGTAGCGGCCCGTGATGCCGTTCGGCATCAGGCGCAGGATGACGATGGCGGCCGCGAGCAGCGCCACCTCGCCGAAGGTCGGCCCGGCCAGGAAGGTGATGACGTTGTTCATCGCGCCGAGCAGGATCGCGGCCGTCCCGGTGCCGGCGAGGATCGCGGCGCCGCCGCTGATGACCGTGATGAAGGCCTTGGCGATGTAGGATGCCCCGATCGTCGGCACGACGCCGGTGATGGGCGCGAGGAGCCCGCCCGCGAGCCCTGTCACGGCCGCCCCGAGCCCGAAGGTCAGCATGTAGATGCGGCTCGTCGAGACGCCGAGCGCGGCCGCCATGTCGGCGCGCTGCATGGTTCCGCGCGCGAGGAGACCGAGCTTCGAGAAGCGCAGCAGGGCGTAGATCCCGGCGAACAGCGCCGCCGTGATCGCGATGATGAAGAGCTCGTAGCCGCTCGAGCCGTAATCGCCGATCTGGAAGGCGCCGATCGGCGGCGACAGCGTGGTCGCGGTCTGCGGCCCGAAGATCGCGGTCACGATCCCGACGAGGAGCAGGCTCAGGCCCCAGGTGGCGAGCAGCGTGTCGACCGTGCGCCCGTACAGGAACCGGATCAGGACGCGTTCGACCACGACCCCGATCGCCGCCACGACAAGGGGCGCGAGAACCAGGATCGCGATCCAGATATTGACGCCCTTGTTGGTCGCGACGACGACCGTGTAGCCGCCGATCATCAAGAATTCGCCGTGCGCGAGGTTGATGACCCGCATCATGCCGAAGATGATCGCCAGCCCGAGCCCGATCAGCGCGAGGTTCGCGACCCCGTAGACGATCTGGACGAGGAAGGCGGCCGCGAAGTCCACCGGCTAGCCCCGCGCCGTCCGCCCGGGCCCGCGCCGGCCGACCGGCGCAGGGCGCGCGCACGCAACCCGCGATCGCCCTCCCGCAGGAGGCGCGCGCTCGCGCCCTCCCGACACCTCGCGAATGAACGGCCGCGCCCCCACGCCGGCCCTACTTGATGCCGGCGGCCGCGAGGCCGTTCTCGAAGTAGAAGGTCTGCTGCGTCGGGTCCTTGTTGAGATCGCAGACGAGCAGCGTGTCCGACGGCGGCTGGGCCGGGAAGGACTCCAGGATCTTGATCTTCTGATCCTTGATCTCGGCGATGTAGATGTTCTGCACGAGATGGTTGGTCTTCGGCTCGATCGTGACCTTGCCGCTCGGCCCCTCGAAGCTGACCGGCGAGCGCAGCGCCTTGACGACCGCCTCGCGGTCCGTGGTGCCCGCCTTGCGGACTCCCTCCGCCCACAGATGGACACCCTCGTAGGACCGCGCGGCCGTCTCCGACACGTAGTTGACCTTGGATCCGCCGGCGGCCTTCAGAGCCGACACGAAGGCCTTGTTCGCCGGCGTGTCGACCTCCTCGAAATAGCCGAAGGACACGATCATTCCGTCAGCCTCCTTGGCCGACAGCACCGTCTGCTCGCCCCCGGCCGTGAACACCGTCGAGGCGATCGGGATTGACTTGTTGAGGTCGACCGCCGCGTATTGGCGGTAGAACGACAGGTGCGCCGCCCCGACCATCGCGGAGAGCACGAGGTCGGGCTTCGCCGCCTGGATCTTCTTGATGGTCGGCCCGAAATTCGTGACGTCGAGCGGGAAGAACTCGGTCTCCACGACCTGACCACCATTGTCCTTGACGTACTTGCTGACCCACTGGGCGGTGATCTGGCCGTAATTGTAGTCGGCCGCGACGACGTAGACCTTCTTGCCCCACTTCTTCATGACGTAGGGGACCAGCTTCTCGACCGTCTGGGCCGGCGTCGAGCCGGTGCAGACGCAATTGAAGTCGCACACCCCGCCTTCGTAGAAGGTGTTGTAGAAGTAGAGCGTGTTGTAGTGGTCGAGCACGGGCCGGATCGCCTCGCGCGAGGCGGACGTGATGCCGCCCTGGACGACGTCGACGCGGTCGCCCGCCGCCGCCTGGG
>JAFAPJ010000345.1 GCA_019247255.1 Methylobacteriaceae bacterium
GGCCCAGCAGCTCGCCGAGCGCAACGTGGAGGTCGAGGCCAAGAACCAGGAGATCGAGCAGGCCCGGCGCGCGCTGGAGGAGAAGGCCACCGAGCTCGCCCTCACCTCCAAGTACAAGTCGGAGTTCCTGGCCAATATGAGCCACGAGCTCAGGACCCCGCTGAACTCGATCCTCATCCTCGGCCAGCAGCTCGGCGACAACCCGGACGGCAATCTCTCGGCCCGTCAGGTCGAGTTCGCGCGCACGATCCACGCGGCCGGCACCGACCTTCTGAACCTGATCTCGGACATCCTCGACCTGTCGAAGATCGAATCGGGCACGACCTCGGTCGATGCCGAGGAGATCGTGTTCGCGAACCTGCTCGAGGCGGTCGGTCGGCCGTTCCGCCACGAGGCGGAGAACCGGCGTCTCTCCTTCGAGGTCGTCGCGGCGCCCGAGCTCGAGCGCTCGATCATCACGGATTCGAAGCGCTTGCAGCAGGTTCTCAAGAACCTCCTGTCGAACGCCTTCAAGTTCACGCAGCAGGGCGGCGTCCACCTCACCGTCTCGCCCGCGAGCCAGGGCTGGAGCCCGGACCACCCGACCCTGAAGCACGCGCCGTCCGTCGTCGCCTTCGAGGTCTCGGATACCGGGATCGGCATTCCGCCCGAGAAGCAGCGCATCATCTTCGAGGCGTTCCAGCAGGCGGACGCCTCGACGAGCCGCAAATACGGGGGAACAGGCCTCGGCCTCGCGATCTCGCGCGAGCTCGCGAACCTGCTTGGCGGCGAGATCCAGCTCCGCTCGCAGCCGGGCCAAGGCTCGACCTTCACGCTCTACCTGCCGCTGACCTATGTGGGGGTCGCCGCGCAGGCGCGGCCGACGATCCCGGGCGCCGATCCCGTCAAGGCGCCGTTGCCGGTCGCGGCGCTCGCGGGGCCGCTCCTCACCGAGCCGGTCTCCGAGGCGCTCCTCGACGACCGCGACCGGCTCCGGGCCGGAGACAGCGTGCTGCTGATCGTCGAGGATGATCCGCATTACGCCCGCGTGATGGTCGACCTCGCGCGCGATTGCGGCTTCAAGGTCCTGGTCGCGATGCGGGGCGCGGATGCCTTGACGCTCGCCCGCGAGCACCATCCGACCGCGATCTCCCTCGACGTGTTCCTGCCCGACATGCTCGGCTGGACGGTGCTGAGCCAGCTCAAGCAGGATCCGACGACCCGGCACATCCCGGTCCAGATCGTCACTCTCGACGAGGACCGGCAGCACGGGCTGGCGCGCGGCGCCTTTGCGTTCCTGAACAAGCCGACCACGACGGAAGGCCTGGAGACGGCGCTCGGGCGCATCCGCGACTACGCGAAGCCCCGCCGCAAGCGGCTCCTGCTGGTCGAGGACAACGCGGCCGAGCAGCTCGGCGTGAGCGAGCTCCTGGGCCATGACGACCTCGACATCGCGGTCGCGTCCAGCGGCGAGGAGGCGCTCGACGCCCTGCGCGCCGAGCCCGCCGACTGCGTGGTGCTCGACTTGAAGCTCCCCGACATGTCGGGCTTCGAGGTCCTCGAGCGCATCCGCGACGACCGCTCGCTCTGCGACGTGCCGGTCGTCGTGTTCACCGGGCGCGAGCTGTCGCCCGACGAGGACGCGCGCCTGCACACGATGGCGCGCTCGGTCGTGGTGAAGGGGGTGGAAAGCCCCGAGCGGCTCCTCGACGAGACGGCGCTCTTCCTCCACCGCGTCGTCTCGGACCTGCCGCCGGAGAAGCAGCGCATGCTGGAGCGGCTGCACTCCTCCGACGAGGACCTCATCGGACGCACGGTGCTGCTCGTCGACGACGACGCGCGCAATATCTTCGCGCTCTCCTCGGTTCTCGAGCGGCGTGGCATGAAGGTGCTGACCGCGACGACCGGCAGCGAGGCGATCTCGGTCATCGAGGACAGGCCGGACGTCGCGATCGTCCTCATGGACATCATGATGCCGGGAATGGACGGCTACGAGACCATGCAGGTGATTCGCGCCAACCCGGCCTTCCGGCGGCTCCCGATGATCGCGCTCACCGCCAAGGCGATGAAGGGCGACCGCGAGAAATGCCTCGAGGCGGGCGCGTCCGACTACCTCGCCAAGCCCGTGAACACCGAGCAGCTCTTGTCCGCCCTGCGGATGTGGCTGCATCGCTGACGCGGCGGAGAGGAAATCCGACGTGGAGGCAGATCCGCAGACCGAGAAGGTGAACATCCTTCTCGTCGACGACCAGCCGGCGAAGCTGCTCAGCTACGAGGTGATCCTCTCGGAGCTGGGCGAGAACCTCATCAAGGCGTCCTCCGCCCGCGAGGCGCTCGAGGCGCTGCTCAAGGTCGATGTGGGGGTGATCCTCGTCGACGTGTGCATGCCGGAGCTCGACGGCTTCGAGCTCGCGGCTCTCATCCGCGAGCATCCCCGCTTCCAGCAGACCTCGATCATCTTCGTGTCCGCGATCCAGATCGCGGATCCCGACCGGCTGCGCGGTTACGCGGCGGGCGCGGTCGATTACGTGCCGGTGCCGGTCGTGCCCGAGGTGCTGCGCGCGAAGGTGAAGGTGTTCGCGGAGCTCCACCGCAAGACGCGCGAGCTCGAACGGCTCAACCGCGAGCTCGAGACGCGCGTCGCCGAACGCACGGCGGCGCTCGAGGCCTCGACCGCTCAGCTGCAGCGCCTCAACGAGGAGCTCGAAGGGCGGATCGAGGCGCGCACGCGCGAGCGCGAGCAGGCGCTCGCCCAGCTCTTCGAGGCGCAGAAGCTCGACACGATCGGCCAGCTCACGGGCGGCGTCGCGCACGATTTCAACAACCTGCTCATGGCGGTGCTCGGCAGCCTGCAGCTCCTGCGCAAGCGCGTGCCAGACGATCCGCGCACGCTGCGGCTCCTCGAGAACGCCGTGCAGGGCGCCGAGCGCGGCGCCGCGCTGACGCAACGCCTCCTCGCCTTCGCGCGCCGGCAGGAGCTGAAGCCTGCGGCCGTCGACCTCGCCGGGCTCGTGCGCGGCATGGAGGACCTCCTGAAAGGCGCGCTCGGCCCCGGCGTGCGGATCGTGAAGTCGATCCCGCGCGGGCTCGCCCCGCTCGAGGTCGACGCGAACCAGCTCGAGCTCGCGCTCCTGAACCTTGTCGTGAATGCCCGGGATGCCATGCCGCAAGGCGGGACGCTCACCCTCTCGGCCGACGAGCCCGAGGGGGGAAGCGGCCGCCCGCGCGACCTCGTGCGGGGCGACTACGTCCGGATCTGCGTGGCCGACACCGGGACCGGCATGGACCCGGCGACCCTCGCCCGGGCGGTCGAGCCCTTCTTCACCACCAAGGGGCCCGGGAAAGGCACGGGGCTCGGCCTCTCGATGGTTCAGGGCCTCGCGGCGCAATCGGGCGGCGCGCTCGAGGTCGCGAGCGAGCCGGGCCTCGGCACGACGATCAGCCTGTGGCTGCCCCGCGCCGGCGCGAGCGTCGCCGCGATCGCTCCGGCGGCCCGGGAGGTCGGCCCCGAACGCGCCCAGCCGCGCACCGTGCTCGTGGTCGACGACGACCCGCTCGTGAGCACGGGGACGGCCGCCATGCTCGAAGACCTCGGCCATTCCGTGGTGGAGGCCGGCACGGCCGCGGATGCGCTCGCCGTGCTGCAATCGAACCGGCCGATCGACCTCGTCATCACGGACCACGCGATGCCGGTGATGACCGGCATGGAGCTCGCGCGCCGGATCCGGCAGGCGCATCCCGACCTGCCGATCGTGCTCGCGACGGGCTATGCCGAGCTCGCCGAGCTCGGCGACGACGATCTCCGCCTCCCGCGGCTCTCGAAGCCCTATCGGCAGGAGCACCTGGCGGCGGTGATCGCCGGGCTGTCCGTCCCGAGCCTCCAGCCTGACGTGGCGCTCGGCTGAAGGCGCGCGCGAGCGGGGACCGGGACCACGCGGGGGCCGTTTCGCGCTAGGTTGACGGCGTTTGCCGTCCCGCCCCACGAGTCCGCATGCCCGCCCCGCTTCCTCGTTTCAGCGCTCCCTTCGCGGAGAACGACGCGGCGCTCGCGCAAGCCTGGCTCGCCGCGCCCAAGCCCGATCCCTCGGGCGAACGGCGGATCGACGCGCGCGCCCGCGACCTCGTCGGCGCGATTCGGGGCGAAGCCGGAGGCCTCGGCGGGGTCGAGGCGATGCTGCGGGAATACTCGCTGTCCACCAAGGAGGGTCTCGCCCTCATGGTGCTGGCGGAGGCGTTGCTGCGCGTGCCGGACGCCGGGACGGCCGACCGGCTCATCGAGGACAAGCTCGGCCAAGGCGATTTCGCCCGCCACGAATCGCGCTCGGACGCGCTCCTCGTCACGGCGTCGGCCTGGGCGCTCGGCGTCTCGGCCCGCGTCATCCAGCCGGGCGAGACGCCGGAGGGCATCCTCCGCAGCCTCGCGAAGCGATTGGGACTTCCGGCCGTCAGGACCGCGACTCGGCAGGCCATGCGGGTCATGGGCTCGCATTTCGTGCTGGGCGAGACAATCGAGGAGGCGCTGCGCCGCGCGACCTCGGGCAGCGGCCGCCTTTACCGCTATTCCTTCGACATGCTGGGCGAAGGCGCGCGCACCGCGGAGGACGCCGCCCGCTACCGCGAATCCTACGCCGCCGCGATCGAGGCGATCGGCCGCTCGGCCGGGAACGCGCCGCTGCCGGACCGTCCCGGCATCTCGGTCAAGCTCTCGGCCCTGCACCCGCGCTACGAGGCGGTGTCGCGCGAGCGCGTCCTCGCCGAGCTCGTCCCCGTGGCGCTCGAGCTCGCCCGCGCCGCGAAGCGCTATGATCTCAACTTCACGGTCGACGCGGAGGAGGCAGACCGGCTCGAGCTGTCGCTCGACGTGATCGCCGCGATCCTGGCCGATCCCTCGCTCGCCGGCTGGGACGGGTTCGGCCTCGCCGTACAAGCCTACCAGAAGCGCTGCCTCGCGGTCATCGACCACGTGGCGGCGCTCGCCGAGGCGCTCGACCGGCGGCTCATGGTCCGGCTCGTCAAGGGCGCGTACTGGGACACGGAGGTGAAGCGGGGACAGGAGCGCGGCCTTCCCGACTATCCGGTCTTCACCCGCAAGAGCATGACGGATCTGAACTACGCGGCCGCGGCCGAGCGGCTCCTCGCGCTCCGGCCCAGGCTCTACCCGCAATTCGCGACGCACAACGCCCTGACAGTCGCGACCATCGTCGAGCGCGCCGGCGGCGGCGAGGGCTACGAGTTCCAGCGCCTGCACGGGATGGGTGCGGCGCTCTACGGCCGGCTTCTCGAGGAGGTGCCGGGGGCGGCGTGCCGCATCTATGCGCCGGTCGGCGGGCATCGCGACCTCCTCGCCTACCTCGTGCGACGCCTCCTCGAGAACGGCGCGAACTCGTCCTTCGTGTCGGTCGCGGCCGACCCGGCCGTGCCGGTCGAGGCCTTGCTCCGCCGCCCCGCCGACCTCGTGGGCACGCCCGAACGCGCCCGCAACCCCCGCCTGCCGCTCCCGCGCGACCTCTTCGCGCCCGACCGCCGGAATTCGGCCGGGATCGAGTTCGGCGACCGGGCGGCGCTCGACGGCCTCCTCGACGAGATCCGCGCCGGCGCCCGCCCCGGCGAGGCGGCGCCGCTCGTCGATGGCCGGGCGCTCCCCGGCTCCGCGCGGGAGGCGCTGAGCCCGATCGACGGCGCCGCGATCGGCCGCGTGATCGAGGCCGACGAGGCTGCCGCGGAGGCCGCGATGGCGGCCGCCGCACGCGGCTTTCCGGCTTTCGCGAGCACGCCCGCGGCGACCCGCGCGGCCGCGCTCGAGCGCGCCGCGGACCTCATGGAGACGCGCCGCGGCGCCTTCCTGCACCTCCTTCAGGTCGAGGGCGGCAAGACGATCGACGACGCGCTGGCCGAGCTGCGCGAGGCGGTGGATTTCCTGCGCTACTACGCGGCCGAGGGCC
Source organism: Methylobacteriaceae bacterium (assembly GCA_019247255.1). Classification (GTDB taxonomy): domain Bacteria; phylum Pseudomonadota; class Alphaproteobacteria; order Rhizobiales; family Beijerinckiaceae; genus Enterovirga. Next base: position 5,922 of record JAFAPJ010000345.1, read on the forward strand.
GGCGCCTCTTCGCCGAGCCGGTCGCGCTTCCCGGCCCAACGGGCGAGACGAACCGGCTGAAGCTCCGCGGCCGCGGCGTCTTCGTCGCGATCTCGCCCTGGAACTTCCCGCTCGCGATCTTCACGGGCCAGGTCGCGGCGGCGCTCATGGCCGGCAACGCGGTCGTGGCGAAGCCGGCCGAGCAGACGCCGCTCGTCGCGGCCGCCGCCGTGTGCCTCCTCCACGAGGCCGGGATCCCGCCCGGCGCCCTCCAGCTCGCGACGGGCGACGGCGCGATCGGGGCCCGGCTCGTCGCCGACCCGCGGGTCGCCGGGGTCGTGTTCACGGGCTCGACCGGGGTCGCCCGGTCGATCAACCGGGCGCTCGCCGCGAAGGATGGGCCGATCGTGCCGCTCGTCGCCGAGACGGGCGGGCTCAACGCCATGATCGTAGACGCGACGGCGCTCCCCGAGCAGGTCGCGGACGACGTCGTGACTTCCGCGTTCCGCTCGGCCGGCCAGCGCTGCTCGGCGCTGCGGCTCCTCTTCGTCCAGGCGGACGTCGCGGACCGGGTGATCGCCATGATCGCGGGCGCCGCGCGCGAACTGAAACTCGGCGATCCGCGCGACCCGGCGGTCGCG
>JAFAPJ010000139.1 GCA_019247255.1 Methylobacteriaceae bacterium
CCGTCTGGGTCGCTTTCCCGGTCGTCGCCACGCTCGACGGCGACCTCGAAGGTGCCTCCGTCGTCATCTGGACGACGACGCCCTGGACGATGCCGGCCAACCGCGCGATCGTCTTCGGGTCCGAGATCGCCTACGGCCTCTACGAGGTCACGGACGCGCCGGCCGAGAACTGGGCGCGGACGGGTGCGCGCTACATCCTGGCCGACAAGCTGGCGGCCGAGGTCTTCGCGGCCGCGCGCGTGACGGGCTTCCGACGGGTCAAGGACGTCCTGCCCGTCATGATCGAGCGCTGCGCGCATCCCTTTCGCGGGCTCGCGGGGGCGGACGGCTTCTGGGATTACGACGTCCCGGTCTTTCCGGCCGATTACGTGACGGACGACCAGGGCACAGGCTTCGTCCACACCGCGCCTGGCCACGGGCTCGACGATTACGGGACCTTCCTGAAGCGCCGCGACGCCTTCGCGGCCTGCGGCACGCCGGAGGTGCCGCATATCGTGGACGGCGCGTCCGCCTATTTCGCGCATGTGCCGCTCTTTGCGGGCGAGCGCGTCTTCGACGACAAGGGCCGGGACGGCGGCGCGAACGAGGCGGTGATCAAGCGCCTCGCGGAGGTCGGCGCGCTCGTCGCGCGCGGTCGCCTCAAGCACCAATATCCGCATTCCTGGCGCTCGAAGGGCCCGCTCCTCTTCCGCAACACGCCCCAATGGTTCATCGCGATGGACCGGCCGATCACGGCCGACGACTTGACCCGCGACAACCAGCGCGTCCCGGATACGCTGCGCAATCGCGCCCTCAAGGCGATCCACGAGGCCGTGAGCTGGGTCCCGGGCGCGGGCGAGAATCGCATCCACGGCATGATCGCGAACCGGCCGGACTGGGTGGTGTCGCGCCAGCGCGCCTGGGGCGTGCCGATCACCGTCTTCGTCCGGCGCGGCTCGGACGAGATCCTGCGCGACGACCGCGTGGACGAGGCGATCGCGGCGGCCTTCGAGGCCGGCGGGGCCGACGCCTGGTTCGAACCGGGCGCGGCCGAACGCTTCCTCGCGGCCGGCGGCCACGACCCGGCCGAATGGGACATGGTCCGCGACATCCTGGACGTCTGGTTCGATTCCGGCTCGACCCACGCCTACACACTCGAGGACCCGACGAACTTCCCGGGCCTCGCCGGCACGCGCCGGAAGGTCGATGGCGGGCGCGATACGGTCATGTATCTCGAGGGCTCCGACCAGCACCGGGGCTGGTTCCATTCCTCGCTGCTCGAATCCTGCGGGACGCGGGGGCGCGCGCCCTTCGACATCGTCCTCACCCACGGCTTCGTCCTCGACGAGCGGGGTGAGAAGATGTCGAAGTCAAAGGGCAACGTGACGGCGCCGCAGGACGTCATCGCGGCGTCCGGCGCCGACATCCTCCGGCTCTGGGTCGCCTCGGCGGATTACTCGGACGATCTGCGGATCGGGCCCGAGATCCTGAAGACCTTCTCCGAGACCTACCGCAAGCTGCGCAACACGATCCGCTGGATGCTGGGCTCGCTTGCGCATGCGCGCGACGAGGACCGGGTCGCGCCGGGCGCGATGCCGGAGCTCGAGCGCCTCGTCCTGCACCGCCTCGCGGAGCTCGACGGGGAGATTCGCGCCGCCTACGCGGCCTTCGAGTACAACCGCGTCGTGGGGCTCCTCAGCAATTTCATGACGGGCGATCTCTCGGCCTTCTACTTCGATATTCGCAAGGACGCCCTCTATTGCGACCCGGGCTCGAGCCTGACCCGCAGGGCGGCGCTGACCGTGATCGAGGAGACGTTCCGGCGCGTGACGGTCTGGCTCGCGCCGATCCTCCCCTTCACGACGGAGGAGGCCTGGCTCGACCGCTACCCGTCGGAGGCCGGCTCGGTCCATCTCGAGCTCTTCCCTGAGACGCCCGCAGCCTGGCGCGACGACGCGCTCGCCCGGCGCTGGGCCGCGATCCGGCGCGTGCGCCGGGTCGTCACCGGCGCGCTCGAGATCGAGCGGGCCGCCAAGCGCATCGGGGCGAGCCTCGAGGCCGCGCCGGTGGTCCACGTGGCCGACCCGGAGCTTCGGGGGCTGCTCGGCGAGGTCGATCTCGCCGAGATCTGCATCACCTCGGGGCTGCACCTCGCGGCCGGCGAGGGACCGGCGAACGCCTTCCGGCTGGAGGACGTGCCGGGCGTCGCGGTCGTTCCCGCCCGGGCCGAAGGTCGCAAATGCGCCCGCTCCTGGAAGGTCTCGCCCGCGGTCGGGAGCGACCCGGACTACCCCGACGTGACCCCGCGCGACGCCCAGGCCCTCCGGGAATGGGACGCGACCCGACGAGCCGCCTGACATGCGCCCCTCCCCCCGGGCGATCGGGCTTCCGGCGCTCGCGCTCACCTTCGCGGCCGACCAGGTCTCGAAGCTCTGGCTCCTGTTCAGCTTCGACCTGCCAGCCAGGGAGCCGGTCGCGGTCGGGCCGTTCATGAACCTGATCGTGGTGTGGAATCACGGCGTCTCCTACGGGCTTTTTCAGCAGCAGACCGAGCTCGGCCGCTGGCTCCTGGTCGGCGTGTCGGTTGTCGCCTCCCTCGTCATGGCGGCCTGGCTCCGGCGCGCTGAGAGCCCGGTGCTCGGCCTGGCGCTCGGGCTGATCATGGGCGGCGCGCTCGGCAACGTCATCGACCGGATCGCCTACGGGGCGGTCTTCGACTTCGTGCATCTGCATGCGGGCGGCCATTCCTGGTACGTCTTCAACATCGCGGACGCTGCGATTGTTGCCGGGGTGGCGGCGCTCCTTTATGATTCCTTGCTGGCTGATCGGCGACGCCCTCGTGTTGCTTGAACGCCACATCTTCGGCCCGGCTGGTCACAGGAAAGCCGAAAAGGCACGCGACGGCTCGGGTAGGAACAAGGGACGACGATGACGAAGCTTTCGGTGACTCGGCTCGGGCTGGCCGCAGCGCTTCTCAGCCTGCCGCTCGTGAGCGTTCCGGCGCGCGCCGAGGAAGGCGTGCTGATGAAGGACCTTCTCGGGACGATGGGGATCATCCCGAAGGAAAGGGAGACGATCCGCTACCGGGAGCGTGCACCGCTCGTGCTGCCGCCCAAGATGGACCTGCGCCCGCCGGCGCCGCCCGAGAGCTACGCGTCCAGCAATCCGCAATGGCCGCGCGATCCCGACGTGGTCGCGCGTCAGCGCCGGTCCGCCGAGTCGCGCGTGCCGGTCACCGACAGCGAGACGCGCCGGATGTCGGAGCGCAGCGCCCGCCTGTCGGTCGACGAGATGCGCGCCGGTCGCGATCCGGATGCCGACACGGCTCCGATCCCTGGGACGCATCGCGGCGACAGCCCGCGGGACGTTCTGATGAACAACACGGCGCCGGAGCGCAGCGAGAGCACGAAGACCGCCGCCGCCACGGATACCCGCCGCACGCTGACCGACCCGCCGACGGGGTTTCGCAAGCCGACCGGCGCGCCGGCGCGGCTCGACAATCGCAATCGCGGCGACGAGCAGCGTTTTGACGCAAACCCGCTCAATTGGGTTCTCGGTAAGAAGTACGACGACGACGAGTGAGAGCCGCCTCAAGCGGCCGGAAAGCCGAGGCCCCATGACGAGCGGAACGCCCTTGTCCCGGACGGATGCGCCGGGCGCTCAGGCGGGAGAAGGTAGCGGGCCGGACATCACGACTTACCGGCTCGAGAACGGCCTGGAGATCGTCGTTATTCCCGATCGGCGCGTGCCGGTCGTGACCCATATGGTCTGGTACCGGAACGGCTCGGCCGATGACCCGCTCGGCCGTTCGGGCATCGCGCATTTCCTTGAGCATCTCATGTTCAAGGGGACCGAGCGGCATCCGGCGGGCGAGTTCAGCAAGGTCGTCTCGGCGCTGGGAGGCCAGGAAAACGCCTTCACGTCCTACGATTACACGGCCTATTTCCAGCGGGTCGCGCCCGAGCATCTCGGCCGCATGATGGAGTTCGAGGCCGATCGAATGGCCGGCCTCAGCTTCGACGAGGAGGTCGTGGCGCCCGAGCGCGACGTGGTGCTCGAGGAGCGCCGCATGCGGGTCGAGACCGACCCGTCCGCCCAGCTCGGCGAGGCGATGGCGGCCTCGCTCTTCGTCCATCACCCTTACGGCATCCCGATCATCGGCTGGATGCACGAGATCGAAGGGCTGAGGCGGGCGGACGCGCTCGACTACTACCGGCGCTTCTACGCGCCCGACAACGCGATCCTCGTGGTTTCGGGGGATGTCGAGCCGGAGGGCGTCCGGCGTCTGGCCGAGGAAACCTATGGGCGGCACGCGCCCCATGCGGCCGCGGGCGCGCGGCTTCGCCCGCGCGAGCCGGAGCCGCGGGCCGCGCGCCATGTCCGCGTCGCCGACCCGAAGGTCGAACAGGCCGTGCTGCAGCGGCTCTACCTCGTGCCGTCGAGCCGGACGGCCGCCGGCCGGGACAGCTACGCCCTCGAGGTTCTGGGCGAAGCGCTCGGCGGCGGACCGACCTCGCTCCTGTACCGCAATCTCGTGCTCGACAGCCGGCGCGCGGTGAATGCGGGCGGCTGGTACATGGGCTCGGCGATCGACGACACGCGGTTCGGGATCTACGCGGTTCCGGCGGAGGAGATCGCGCTTGACGCGCTCGAGGACGACCTCGACCGCGCCCTCGCCCGGGTTCCGGACGAGCTGACGGAGGATGCGCTCGAACGCGCCAAGACGCGGCTCATCGCCGAGACCGTGTATTCCTGCGACAGCCAGAGCTCGCTCGCCCGCGTATACGGCTCGGCCCGCGCCATCGGCGAGAGCCTCGAGGACGTGCGCCGCTGGCCGTCCGACATCCGCGCCGTTACGAAGGATGAAGTGGTGGCGGCGCTCGGGCAATGGCTGCAGCCGCGTCGCTCCGTCACCGGCCACCTCGTGAAGGGCGCCTGATGACGGCCGCGCTCACGACGGGCACCTCCCCGGCAGAGGTGCGCCCGCTCGCGACGGCGAGCGGCCTCGAGGTCTGGCACGTCGCCTCCGATTTCGTGCCCCTCGTCGCGATCGCCTTCAACATGGAGGGCGGCGCGGCGCAGGACCCGCCGGGCAAGGCCGGCGCGGCGCAGATGCTGGCGCGCCTCCTCGACGAGGGCGCGGGTCCCTACGATTCGGACGCATTCCAGCAACGGCTCGCGGCGCGCGCCATCGAGCTCGGCTTCAATGCCGGACCGGACGCGATCGGCGGCTCGCTGAAGACGCTCGTCGAGCACGCGGACGAGGCCTTCGACCTGCTGCGGCTCGCGCTCGCCGAGCCGCGTTTCGACGAGGACGCGGTCGAGCGCGTGCGTGCGCAGACGATCGCGAGCCTGCGATACCAGGCGAACGACCCGGGCGCGGTCGCGACGAAGCGGTTCTTCCGGGAAGCCTTTCCGGGCCATCCCTACGGGTCCCCCGTCTCGGGCACGGAGGAGACGGTCGCGGCCGTCACCCGTGAGGACCTTGTGGCGCTGCATCGACGGCTCGTCGCACGCGGACGGCTCAACGTGACGGCGGTCGGCGCGCTGCCGGCCGAACGGCTTCTCGCCGGCATCGACGCCGCCTTCGGAAGTCTGCCAGGCGAGGCCGAGCTCGAGCCGGTGCGCGACATGCCGCTCGCGGGACTCGGCACGCGGCGCATCGTTGATCTCGACGTGCCCCAATCCGTGATCCGCTTCGGCGTCGCCGGCCTTCGCTGGCGGGACCCCGACTTCATCCCGGCCTACGTGCTGAACCACATCCTCGGCGGCGGCGCGTTCACCTCGCGGCTGTTCCAGGAGGTGCGGGAGCGGCGCGGGCTCGCCTACAGCGTCGGCACTTCGCTCGCGAGCTATCGCCACGCCGCGATGTGCTGGGGCTACACGGCGACCAAGAACGAGCGGGTGGCCGAGTGTCTCGACGTGATCACGTCCGAGATGGCGCGGCTGTCGCATGAGGGTCCGACGGAGGACGAGCTCGCCAAGGCGAAGGATTACCTCGTCGGTTCCTACGCGCTCGCCTTCGACAGCTCGACGAAGATCGCGCACCAGCTCGCGCAGATCGCCTTCGAGAAGCTCGGGATCGATCATATCCGCCGGCGCAACGCGCTCGTCGCGGCCGTAACGCCCGAGGACGTGCGCCGCGCCGCGAGCCGCACCCTCGCCGACGCGCGCATGCTCGTCGTGATCGCGGGCCGGCCCGTCGGCGTCGCCGAGGCCTGACGGGTCCCACGCACGGTAGCCCCGGCCTGCTTTCGGCCGGGCTCAGGCCCAGAGGATCGGCAGGCCGTAGGCCTCGAACTCGCGATCATGGGTCACGACCGTCAAGCCGCGCCGCTGCGCCTGCGCGATGATCATGCGGTCGAAGGGGTCGCGGTGGTGAGCCGGGAGGCGAGTGGCCGCGAGCGCATCGGCTGTGTCGATGGAGAGAACTTGTATCCCGTGCGCGGGCAAGCCGTCCCAGATCGACGATCTGAGCTGAAGCCGGCCATTCGCGCGCTTGATCTCGAGCTCCCAGACCGTCGCGGCGCTGATCGTCAGGGTTGAGCCCGATTGACTGAGGCGGATTCCTGCCGGTCGGGACAGACGGTCCGGCTCCAGTGCCCACCACAGGAAGGCGTTGCTGTCGAGGAGCAGCGCCGTCACCGAGATGGAGACTCGTCGAGTCTCGGAATCCCGAACAGGTCGGCCAACTCGTCATCGGGCTTCCACCAATCAGGATGGATCTCGACCGCTTGACCCTTCCAGACCCCACCTTCCCGAGTTGGCACCTGCGGCGCCACCGGGACGAGCTTCACGGCGGGTACGCCGTTGCGCGCGATCACGACCTCCTCGCCGGCGAGCGCCGCCTCGATCAGCTTCGAGAGCTGCGTCTTCGCCTCGTGTACGTTCGTGATCGACATGGAAGGCACCTAGCTAACCTAGCTAGGTGCGCCCGGGCTGCGCATCCGCCAAGGCTGGACTCGGCCGGCGTCTCGGCCCACCTGCCGCTACCGCGCGAATTTCTTGTGCTTCTGCCGCGTGGGCTGCAGCTCCTCGACCCCGAGGCGGCGCTTCTTGTCCTCCTCGTAATCCTGGAAGTTGCCCTCGAACCACTCGACATGCGCGTCGCCCTCGAAGGCGAGCATGTGCGTCGCGATCCGGTCCAGGAACCAGCGATCGTGGCTGATGATGACGGCGCAGCCCGCGTAATCCTCGAGCGCCTCCTCGAGCGCCCGGAGGGTCTCGACGTCCAGGTCGTTCGTGGGCTCGTCGAGAAGGAGGACGTTCGCGCCCGACTTCAGGATCTTCGCGAGATGGACGCGGTTGCGCTCGCCGCCCGAGAGCTGGCCGACCTTCTTCTGCTGGTCGGGTCCCTTGAAGTTGAACGAACCGCAATAGGCGCGGCTCGACACTTCCTTGCTGCCGAGCTTGATGATGTCGAGGCCGCCCGACAGTTCCTCCCACACCGTCTTGTTGGGGTCGAGCGTCTCGCGCGTCTGGTCGACATATCCAAGCTTGACCGTTGGACCGACCGAGAAGGTCCCGGAATCGGGCTTGTCCTGGCCGGTAATCATCTTGAACAGCGTGGTCTTGCCCGCACCGTTGGGACCGATGACGCCGACAATTCCGCCGGGCGGCAGCTTGAAGGAGAGGTTGTCGATCAACAGGCGATCGCCGAAGCCCTTGGAGATGCCCTCGGCCTCGATCACGTGGTCGCCCAGCCGCGGTCCGGCCGGGATGACGATCTGCGCGGTGTCGAGCGTCTGCTTCTGCTCTTCTTCGACCATCTGGTTGTAGGCTGCGATGCGCGCCTTGCTCTTGGAGCGGCGTGCCGACGGGCTCGTGCCCATCCATTCCAGTTCGCGCTGCATGGTG
>JAFAPJ010000189.1 GCA_019247255.1 Methylobacteriaceae bacterium
GGGCCGAGGAAGATGCCGGCGAGGAGCTGGCCCATGACGCTCGGCTGGCCGAGCCGCTGCATGGCCTCGCCGAGGAGCCGCCCGGCCGCGACCAGCACCACGATCTGGGCGAGGAAGACGACCTCCGACGGTCCGGCTTCGCCTCCCGACCCGGCCGCGTAGGCGGCCGTCGGCCAGGCTGCGACGAGCCCGACGGCGATCGACCCTCCTCCTCCCAGCCTCATCCTCGCCTGACGTCCCCGAGCCGCCGACAACGCGCGAGCGCGCCTTCCGATCGGGCCGTCAAAGAAAAAGCCCCCGGGTTCGCCGGGGGCTCGTCATGGGCAGAGAGGCCGCTCTCAGTTCGTCGCGGTCTTATTCCCGTTCGCGTCGAACTGCTTGATATAGGCGATCAGGTCCGTGATCTTCTGCTCGTCCTTCAGGCCCGGATAAACCATCTTGGTGCCCGGCACCTTGGCCTTCGGATCCTTGATGTACTCGCGGAAGGTGGCCTCGTCCCAGGTGAGGCCCGAGTTCTTGTTGGCCTCCGAATACTGATAGCCGGGGACCGAGCCGGCCTTGCGGCCGAACAGGCCGTTATGGATCGGGCCGATCGCGTTCTTGGCGGTCGGGCCGATCTGGTGGCAGGTGCGGCAGGCGGTGTAGACCTTCTCGCCCGCGGCGGGGTCGCCCGCCGCCTGCGCGAAGGCCAGTCCCGGAGCGAGTGCCGCAAGGGCCGTCACAGCGAACAATAAGCGCATCAAGTCCTCCCTGACTTGGAACCGTTTTAAGCGGGGCCGGGGCTTTGACAAGAGCTTGGCCATGCGTCGGTTCCCACCTCAGGGCGTCGCGAGCCGCAGAAGGTGGGCCATGTCCTTCAAGAAGATGCGAGCGTGGGCGAGCGGCTCGCGCCGGACGAGGCGCTTGTTCATGTAGGATTCCCAGGTGAGACGCTGGACGTCCGGGTCCCGGCAGATCGACACGAAGCGCTCGCGCAAGGCGTCGTTGCGGTACCAGAACCACTGCATCATCCCGAGCACCCAGAACACGCGGCCATGCTCGCGCATGAAGGCGCGCCGGGCCGAGCCGAGCGCCCGGGCATCGCCCGTCTGCAGCAGCTCCTCGACCGATTGCGCCGCGAGGCGACCGCCGAGCATCCCGTAATAGATCCCTTCCCCAGAGGCGGGAGCGACCGCGCCGGCGGCGTCGCCGGCGAGCACCGTGTCGCGCCCGTTGTCCCAGCGCTTGAGCGGCTTCAGCGGCAGGGGCGCGCCTTCGCGCCGGATCGTCTCCGTCTCCCCCAAACCCGTGGCGGCGCGCAGCGCGCCCACCGCGCCGCGCAGCGAGAACCCTTTGCGGGCCGAGCCCGTCCCGACGCTCGTCGTCTCGCCGTGCGGAAAGATCCAGGCATAGAAGTCGGGCGAGAGCTTGCCCTCGTAGAAGATATCGCAAGCCGGCTTGCCGGCCCGCTCGGGCGGCGTGCGGATGATCTCGTGATACGCGAAGACGTGGCGGACGCGGTCCGCGCCCGGCACGGTCTGGCGCCCGACGGCCGAGAGCGCGCCGTCCGCCCCGATCACGGCGCGGGCGCGCACCGAACCTTCCTGGCGGCCCTCCTTCGTGCGGTAACGGATCACGGCCGTACCGTCCGGCTCCCGGTCGAGGCGCTCGAAGGTCGCGGCGAGCCGCTCGGCCCCGGCCTCGGCGGCGCGCACGCGCAGCCATTCGTCGAAGACGTCGCGGTCGACCATGCCGACGAAGCCATTGTCGATCGGCATGTCGACCTGCGTCCGGGAGGGCGCGTGCATGCGGGCCGCGGAGGCGCGCGACACGAGCAGGTGGTCGGGGATCGCGAAATCGCGCATCAGCCGCGGCGGGATCGCGCCGCCGCAGGGCTTGATGCGGCCGGCCCGGTCCATCAGCAGCACCGCCCGGCCCTGGGCCGCGAGGTCGGCGGCGGCGGTCGCGCCGGCCGGCCCTCCGCCCACCACGACGGCGTCGTAGGTCGCCATACCGCTCATGACCTGACCTCCAGCGGGGATGCAGCGGCCGCGAGATCGGCCGGTGATGACGTGCCGGACGCGGCCGGCTCGAAGACGCGGGACGCGAGGATCGCGGCCCCGACGAAGAGGATTGCCTGGACGAGGAAGACGGCCGCGTAGGCGGCGGGCGCGGAGCCGGTCGCGATCCGGCCGAGGTCGCTGAGCCCCGCGCCGAGGCAGCCGCCGAGCCCGAAGGCGACGGCCTGCGCCCCGCCCCAGAGCCCCATCCGGACACCCTCGCGCGAGGCGCGGCCCCGGCCCACGAGCTGCATCATGGAGCCGATCGCCGCGACCGCGAAGGCGCCGTTCGCGACCCCGTTCGCGAAGACCGTCGGGCGCAGCGGCCAATCGGGCGCGAGCAGGGCGGCGCCGACGAGCGCGAGCGTGCCGAGCGCGGAGGCGAGGCAGCCGCCGAAGGCCCAGACCCGAAGCTCGCCGAGCGCCCGCCTCGGAAACAGGGTTCCGGCGAGCGCGACCAGGATCATGCCGACGAGCACGCCGCCATGCTGCACGGCCGCGAGCTGGGTCGTGGCGCCGGGCGGGAGGCCGAAGACCGCCCCGGCGAAGGGCTCGAGCACGAGATCCTGGGCGCTGTAGGCGAGCATCGACAGGAACACGAAGAGGGCGAAGCGCCGGGCCTGCGGCTCGGCCCAGACCTCGGCGAGCGCTTCGCGGAAAGCGGGTCGCGAAGCGGGAGCCGCCGGCGCGGGTGCGGGCGCCGGGGCGATCCGTCCCTCGATGCCGGAAACGGCGGCCGTCGCAAGAAGCACCGCGAGAAGCGAGACGCCGCCCGTCACGGCGACGAGCCGCTCGGCCGAATAGGGCTGGAGCAGCGCGCCCGCGATCGCGGTCGTGAGCACGAAGCCCGCGATCATCATGACCCAGGTGGTGGTGGCGGCCGCCGCGCGCCGGCGGGGCGCGACGCGCGCCGCCATGAGGACGAGGAGCGAGGTGCCGGCGGCTCCGACCCCGAGCCCGATCATCGCGAAGGCGAGAACCGCGAGCGCGATCCCGGCCGCCGGCTTCTCGACCATGAGCGCGGTCGCGACCGCGCCGAGCGCCCCGCCCGTTCCGAGCACCGCCATGCCGCCGAGGATCCAGGGCGTGCGCCGCCCGCCGACATCCGAGCCGTGGCCGAAGCGGGGCCGCACGACCTGCACGGCGTAATGGAGGCCGACGAGGAGGCCCGGGACGATCGCCGGGAGCGCGGCCTCGACCACCATCACCCGGTTGAGCGTCGAGGTCGCCATCACGACGACGGCGCCGAGCGCCGTCTGAACGAGCCCGAGCCGAGCGATCCCGAGCCAGCCGAGCGGGCGGAGGTCAGCCGTCACGCGGCGGCCCTCAGCGCGACGGCGGCGGCCAGCATCCCGAGAACGTAGAGGCTCGTTCCGGTCGCGTTGTACCAGGCCGCGCGCTCCCGGGGCGCCGCGAGCAGACGGCCCATCAGCACGATCTGGGCGAGGAGCAGGCCAGCCACGATCGCGGCGTGCCAGGGTGCGTCCCAGGCGACGAGGAGCCCGATCACGACGGCCTGCGGCAGCGCCATGACCAGGCAGGCAAGACGCACGGCGCGCTCGACGCCGAGCGTCGCGGGAAGCGAGCGCACGCCCATGCGCCGGTCGCCCTCGATCGACTTGAAGTCGTTGAGGGTCATGATCCCGTGGGCGCCGAGGCTGTAGAGGAGGAGCATCCCGAGCGTGCGTGAGCCGGGCATGCCGCCCAGCATGATGGCGGCGCCCGTGAACCAGGGCAGGCCCTCGTAGCAGAGGCCGACGGCCGCGTTCCCCCACCAGCCGTTGTCCTTCAGCCGCAGCGGCGGCGCGCTGTAGGCCCAGGCGAGCGCGAGCCCCACGAGCGCGGCCCCGAAGGCAAAGGGCCCGATCAGCGCGGCGACCAGGAGCGACAGCCCGGTCCAGGCGCAGGCGAGATACAGGCCCCAGCGGCCCGGCATCCGGCCGGACGGGATCGGGCGGCCAGGCTCGTTAATGGCGTCGACATGGCGGTCGAACCAGTCGTTCACGGCCTGGCTCGTCGCGCAGACGCAGGGTCCGGCGAGAACCATTCCCGCAAGGAGCAGGTGCCAGCGCCCGGACAGGGCGGCGCCGCTCGAGACGACCCCGCACATATAGGCCCACATGGGCGCGAACCAGGTGATCGGCTTCAGGAGCTCGAGCACGACCGCCGGCTCCGGCCGGGCGGCGGCGCGAGCGGGCAGGGCGGCGCTGCTATCCATGCCGGGACGCTATGACTGACATGGGTGAGTGTCAATCAAACAGGACAGTTGCGTTTCGAGCGGCAAGGCACAGCTAAGGGAGGGCGGATCGGAGAGGCGGGATGGCGCGGGACGTGGGTCGCTGGTTGGGGATCGCCGGAGGCGTGTCGGTGGCGGCGGCTGCGAGCGCCGTCGCTTATGGGCGGTTCGGGATCGGCCGCGACGCCCCGCTGCCGCCCGCCCTCGACGCCGAGCGACGCGTCGTGGACAGCCCGGCCGGCCGGCTCTCCTACTACGTCGCGGGGTCCGGACCGGCGCTGCTCCTCGTCCACAGCATCAACGCGGCCGCATCGGCCTACGAGGTTGGCCCGCTCTTCGAGCGCTTCCGCCAGACCCATCGCGTCTATGCGCCGGACCTGCCGGGCTTCGGCTTCTCGGAGCGGAGCCAGCGCGATTACGACGCGGGCACCTATGTCCAGGCGATCGCCGCGATGGCCGACGAGCTTCGGGCGGAGACCGGGGAGAGCCGGATCGTCGCCCTCGCCCTGTCGCTTTCGGGCGAGTTCCTGGCCCGGTTCGCAGACGAGCACCCGGAGGCGCTCGCCGGGATCGTGCTCGTGACGCCGACCGGCTTCGAGACCGGATCCCGGGCGCGGCGCGGGCGGCGCGCCTCCATGGAGGTGCCGGGGCTCCTGCCGGCTTTGCGCGTGCCGCTCTGGCGGGAGGGGCTCTACAATCTCCTGGTCACCCGGCGGAGCATGCGCTTCTTCCTCGAGCAGACCTGGGGCTCGAAGGACATCGACGAACGCTTCCTCGATTACGGGTACCTGTCGGCGCACCAGCCGGGCGCCGAGCACGCGCCCTATTGCTTCGTGTCGGGGCGGCTCTTCAGCCGCGACATCCGGGACGTCTACGACCGGCTGACCGTGCCGGTCTTCCTGCTGCACGGCACCCGCGGGCAGTTCTCGGATTTCGCGGAGGTCGGCGCGGTGCGCGGGCGGGCGAACTGGACGGTCCAGGCCATGCCGACGGGCGCGCTGCCGCATTTCGAGCGGCTCGACGAGACCGAGAACCGGATTCGGGACTTCCTTGCGGCGATCGGCGATGCCGATCAGGGCTCCTCGTCGGGCCCGAGATCGCCGAGCCCGTAGCGGCGGAGCTTCGCGTAGAGGCTCTGGCGGCTGAGGCCCAGCATCTCGGCCGCGGAGGCGCGGTTGTCCTCCGTGAGCTGGAGGGCCGCCTCGATGCAGAGCTTCTCGATGACGTCCGTCGTCTCGCGCACGAGGTCCTTGAGCGAGACGCGCCCGACGAGCTCGGTCAGGTGCGAGACGGAGCGTTCCGTCGCGTCGGGCGCCGCGGACGGGCGGCGGCCGACGCTGCGGATCGTGAGCCCGAAGCAGGGCGGGTCCCCCGCCTCCACGGCCACGGCCGACACCTCGACCTCCTCGATCGAGCCGTATTCGCCCCGGACCACGGTGCCGAAGCGGCGCACGGCGCCGTGCTCGCGCAGGGACGCCACCAGGACGTTGACGTCGACCCCCGAGCGCCCGAGCCAGCGGTCGAGCGGCTCGCCGCGCGCGAGCTCCTCGGTGGAAACCTGGGCCAGTTCGAGAAAGGCCGTGTTGACGGCGAGAATGCGCTTGTCGAGCCCCGCCACCACGAAGCCGTCCGGCAGGCTCTCGACGACGGAGAGAAGCTTCGACTTCGCCGAGGGCAGGATGATCGGCATCGCGCCGTCGTTCGGCACGAGCCGCAGCAGGAAATGAACGGAGCGCTCCTGCCGGAAAAGCGAAACCGTCATGCGAAGCCGGCGGTCCGTCCGGGCGAGCGCGACCGACACCTCCTCCGAACGGCCGGTCGTGCGCACGCGCGCCAGCGCCTCACGAGCCGCCTCGGCGGTCGCCCCGTTCAGGATCTCGGTGAGCGGGCGGCCGACGATGCGACCCTCGGGCTGGCCTAGGAGCTCGGCCGTCGACGGGTTGGCTTCCGTCACCTTGCCGGTGACCGCATCCACGATGACGACCGCCTCCGAGGCGATCTGGAAGAGCATGCGGTAGCGCGTCTCGGCGTTGCGCAGCCGCGCATATTCGCGCTCGACCGATTGCTGGGCGTCGACGAGCCGCTGCTGCATCGCGGCCATCACCCGGAGATCCCGGCCGACCGCAACGATCCGACCGGGCTCGCCGACCGGCACCGCGGCATACAGGATCGGGATGTCGGGCCGCCCCGGCACCGGATGGTTCACCTGGCGCGAGCGCGGCTGCGGGTCCCGGGTCCCGGCGAGAAGCGCCTCGACCTTCGGGCGGCTCTCGACCGTCACGGTCTCGACCCAGGGCCGACCGACCCAGCGCTCGATGCCGAGCTGCGCGAGCTCGTCCGAATGGGAGGCGACGTTGCGCACGACGCCGTCCTCGACGATCAGGGCGACGTCAGCCGCCGCCGCGACGAGCCGACCGGCGATGTCCGCGTCGAGCTCCCCGAGGGATCTCCAGGCGGGGTGGAGCGGTCCCATCTCCGCACGCGCGACGTTCATGCGACCCGGTCTCCGGTGGGGGGTCAGCAACGGGCCAGCCGCGCGCCGGAGCGCGAACAAGCCAAACGCAACGCGTCGTCCGCGTCGTCCGCCGCCCAATCGGCGCCGACGGCCGCTACCCGGTCAGGATTGTCCTGAAAGTACCGCCCCCCCACCATCACGAGGAGGCTCGGGTTGCGGGATTCACGGCGCAGCGCCCGGATCAGCGGCGCCGTACGCTCGAACAGGACGTCGCAGGAGAGCGAGAGCCCGACGAGGTCGAAGGTCTCGGTCCGCACGAGCTGGCGAAGCTCGGCCGCGCTTTCCGCGGTGCTCACCGCCCATCCGGCCTTGCGGAAGATGCTGTCGAGGACCGAGAGGCCGAAGCTGTGCTGCTCGCCGGGCACCACCGCGAGCAGCATGCGGCCGGCGACCGGCATGTTGAGCGGAGGGTCGAGCAGGACGCCGAACTCGCGCAGCACCGCCTGCAGGCGGCACATGCCGATCGTCACATCCGTGAAGCTGCACAGGTCCTCGCGCCACATGTCGCCGAGGAGCCGCGCCGCCCCGCCGAGCGCCTCGAGGAGCACCGTCTCGATCGCGCAGCCGCGCCCGAGAAGCGCGAACACCTTCGCGGTCGCGGCGTCCGGGTCCGGGCCGATCGCATGGCTCGCGATCTCGGCGATGTCGGCCGAATCCGGCTTCGGGGCCTCGCTGCGGGCCGGGGCGACCTCGAGCTGCGCCAGCATCAGGCGCGGGATGATCTCGGTCTCGATCACGCGGGAGAGATTCAGGCCGAGCGCCCGCGGCTCGGCCGCTGTCAGCAATAGGCACCGTTCGATCGCCGCGCGTTCGGCAGGCCCCCAGCCCCCGTCCGCCTCCATGCGGCTCGTCTCGTCCATCGGCCCCTCCCGGACGGTTTTTCAAGGTTGACGTTTCGGGAGGCAGCTCGATCAGAATTGAGAAGGGGCGCCGGCCTTTCGCGTCTGTCCTCGTTCCTGTTCTCGGCACTCAATCACGTTTCACGGGCGATCGCTACGGCGCCGTCAAAAATCTGCGACAGCTTCACCGTAACTGTCCACGCGGCTGACCGTCAACTCCAGTTGACACTCGGGATGGCCGAGTCCAGCATGCCTCTCCAAGCCGGGCCATACCGGCGGTTCGGGGAAGCGCGGGCGAGATGAACCGCCAGCCAGCAGCGACGGTGCAGGGGCCGAGGCGGCCGCTCTACAGCGCGGGGGAGCGCCAACGGCGCGACGCGTCGCCCTGGACGCTCGTCCAGGGCATCCTGGCGCCCGTCCAGTTCGCGATCTTCCTCGTCAGCCTCGCGCTCGTCCTGCGCTTTCTCCTGACGGGGGAAGGCCTCGCGCTGGCGACCGCCTCCGTGGTCCTGAAGACCCTCGCGCTCTACGCGATCATGATCACGGGCTCGATCTGGGAGAGGGCGGTCTTCGGCCGCTACCTCTTCGCGCCAGCCTTCTTCTGGGAGGACGCGGTCAGCATGCTCGTCCTCGCGCTGCATACCGCCTATCTGGCGGCGCTGTGGACGGGCGCTCTCGGGCCGCACGGCCAGATGGCGCTCGCGCTCGCGGCCTACGCGACCTACGTGGTCAATGCCGGTCAGTTCGTCCTGAAGCTTCGGGCCGCCCGGCTCGACAGCCCGAGGGCTGACGCATCCGCGACGGCTGCTCTCGAAGGTGCGCTCTCGTGACGGGCTGCGCCGCCCTTCCGGCCGCCGAGCGGCTCTCGGCCGCCGAGCGGCCCGTGCTGCGCGAGCGCGGCCAGCGCGAGGTCTTCTGCGGGCTCACCGGCATCGTCTGGCTTCACCGCAAGATCCAGGACGCCTTCTTCCTGGTGGTCGGGTCGCGCACCTGCGCCCATCTCGTCCAGTCGGCGGCGGGCGTCATGATCTTCGCCGAGCCGCGCTTCGCAACCGCCATCATCGAGGAGCGCGACCTCGCCGGCATGGCCGACATGCACGAGGAGCTTGACCGAGTGGTGGAGCGGCTGCTGG
>JAFAPJ010000196.1 GCA_019247255.1 Methylobacteriaceae bacterium
CGGTCCCCTCTACACGCCGCTGCTGTTCGGCGGCGAGGTGCCGGGCCCCGCGGCGGTCGCGGCCTATCTCGACATTGCCTGCGCCGGCATCTTCGCGCGGCGCTGAGCGCGCCTTCAGGCGAAGCGTTTCGCCCCGGCGACGCAGGCGGCGACGAGCGCCGCGACCGCGATCATCGCTGCGGGCACCGGCTCGCCGAGGAGAAGGCCCGCGAGCGCGAGCCCGAAGAAAGGCTGCAGGAGCTGAAGCTGGCCGACCTTCGCGATCCCGCCCAGAGCGAGCCCGCGATACCAGAACACGAAGCCGACCAGCATGGAGAAGACCGACACGTAGGCGAGGCCGAGCCAGGCCGGCGTCGCGATGCGGCTCCAATCGGCCGGCAGGGTTACGGCCCCGAGCGCCGCCATGAGCGGCAGCGCGAGGAGCAGCGCCCAGGAGATGACCTGCCAGCCCCCGAGCCGCCGCGACAGGATCGCGCCCTCCGCGTAGCCGAGGCCGCAGACGAGGATCGCGGCGAGCATCAGGAGATCGCCCGTGAGCGAGCCGAGGCCGCCCTGGACGAGCGCGTAGCCCGCGACCGCGAGGCTGCCCAGGATCGAGAAGAGCCAGAAGGCGGGCTTCGGCCGTTCGCCGCCCCGCAGGACGCCGAAGGCTGCCGTCGCGAGCGGAAGGAGGCCGACGAACACGATCGAATGCGCCGAGGTGACGTGCTGGAGCGCGAGCGCCGTGAGGAGCGGGAAGCCGACCACGACCCCGCCCGCCACGACCGCGAGCGAGGCGAGGTCGGCCCGCGCCGGCCGGCGCTGGCGCAGGAGCGCGAGGCAGGCGAGCCCGAGCAGCGCCGCGATCACCGCCCTGGCCGAGGTCAGGAAGAGAGGCGAGAAGCCGCCGACCGCGACCCGCGTCGCGGGAAGGGACGCGCTGAAGATCAGCACCCCGAGGAGCCCGCTGCCCCATCCCTCCGCCATGACCCGCTGTCCTCGCATGCTCCGTCGAATGCTACGCGGTCGCGGTTCGCGCGCCAGCGACACTACAGTACAATTCAACCAGACTGTATGGTTCTATTCGCCCATACAGATAGGGATTCTGAGGATGAGCCAGCCCCGCACGGCCACGCGCACGGCCGAGGTGATGAACGCGATCCGGGCCCGGCTCGCGAGCCGGGCACTCGGCCCCGGCGACCGTCTTCCCTCCATTCGGCGGCTCGCCCGAAGCCTCGAGGTCTCGCCCTCGACGGTGGTCGAGGCCTATGACCGGCTCGCCGCCGACGGGCTGATCCGGTCTCGGCGCGGGGCGGGCTTCTTCGTGGCGCCGCAGGCCGCCGCGCCCCTGGCGCTCGCCGAGCTCGGACCCAAGCTCGACCAGGCGATCGACCCGTTCTGGGTGTCGCGGCAGTCGCTCGACGCCGAGCCCGAGACGGCGAAGCCCGGCTGCGGCTGGCTGCCGCCCGACTGGATGCCGGGCGACTCGCTCCGGCGCGCGCTGCGCCAGCTCGCGCGCGGCAAGGACGCGATGCTCGCCGATTACGGCACGACCCGGGGACCGCTCCCCCTGCGCAGCCTCCTCGCGCGAAAGTTCGCGGCCGAGGGCCTGGCGGTCGGGCCGGACCAGATTCTGCTCACCGGCTCGGGCACGCAGGCGATCGACCTCGTCTGCCGCTTCCTGCTTCGGCCGGGGGACGCCGTGCTCGTCGACGACCCCTGCTACTTCAACTTCCAGGCGCTGCTGCGCGCCCATCAGGCGGCCGTCGTCGGGGTGCCTTACACGGCGGCCGGGCCCGACCTCGCGCGCTTCGCCGAGGCCGCGGCGACGCATCGCCCGCGCCTCTACCTGACCAACGCGGCGCTCCACAACCCGACGGGCGCGACCCTCTCGCCCGCGACCGCGCACCGGCTGCTCACCCTCGCGGCCGAGCACGAGCTCACGATCGTCGAGGACGACATCTTCGCGGATTTCGAGCCCGAGCCTCGCCGCGGCTTGCCGCGCTCGACGGGCTCGCCCGCGTGATCAAGATCGGCAGCTTCTCGAAGACGCTGTCGGCCTCGGTGCGCTGCGGCTACATCGCGACCCGGGCCGATTGGATCGAGGCGCTCGTCGATCTCGGGGTCGCCACGAGCTTCGGGAGCGTGAGCCCGCTCGCGGCCGAGCTCGTCCGTGCGACCCTCGGGGACGGCAGCTACCGCCGCCACCTCGCGAGCCTGCGCGATCGGCTGGCGCGCGCCCGGCACGAGGGCGCGTCGCGGCTGGAGGCGGCCGGCTTCACGCCCTGGCTCATGCCGCGGGGCGGCTTCTTCCTGTGGTGCCGCCTGCCGGACGGGGCGGATTCGGCGACGCTCGCCCGCGCAGCCCTCGCCGAAGGCGTCGTGCTCGCGCCCGGCAACGTCTTCAGCGCTTCGCAGACGGCCGGCGGCTTCATGCGCTTCAACGTGGCTCAGATGAGCGATCCGCGCCTGTTCCCCGTCTTGGAGCGGGCGCTCGCGGCGGCGCCGACCGCTGCGTGAGCGCCACTCACCCTCGTCGCTCGGCCGGGCGTCAGCCCAGAGCGATCCCGGTCAGGTCCCGGAGCCTGTCGATCAACGCGTCCTGGAAGGCCGGGCTCGCGGCCTCCGCCGCTGGCGCTTCCTGCCGCATGTCGTGCCAGTAGCGCCCGCTCGCCGACGCCGCCGCGTCGTCGCTCACGGCGAGCCAGCTCTGCGTCCTCTGGCCGGTGTCGAGATCGACGGGAGCGCTCGCCCCGCCCATCCGGGTGCGCACCCATCCCGGATCGACGGCGTTGCTGAGAACGTCCGGCCAGCGCCGCGCGAGCGCGAAAGCGAGCGCCACGACCTGGAGCTTGCTTTCGGCATAGGCGCGGGCGCCGTCCCACCGCCGCCGCGTCCAGTCGATGTCGTCGAGCGAGCCTTCGCCGCCTCGATGGAGCCCGCTCGAGAGGAAGATGAGCCGTCGCGGCCGCTCGATCATCGCGGACAGGAGGTACGGCGCGAGCGTGTTCACGGCGAGCACCGTGGCATGCCCTTCGGGCGTCGCGCCGCGGACGGGCTCCCGGTAGATGCCCGCGTTGTGGATGACGGCGTCCATGCGGCCGAGCGCATTCACCTGCGCGGCGACGCTCCCGGTCTCCGCGGCGCGGCTCAGATCGCCGATCGCGACGCCCGCGGCGCGCCCGCGGATCTCGCCGAGCGCGGCGGCCCGCTCCGGCGACCGGGCATGCAGGACGACCTCGTGGCCACGGGCGAGGAGCGACTGCGCCGCCGCGCGGCCGAGGCCGTCGGTGCTGCCGGTGATGAACACGCGCGCCATGCTGGCCCTCTTCGGAGCGAGCCATCGTCTGCCCGCCCGCCGCCCGGATGATGGTGCGGGCTGTCCCGTGACGGCGCGCACCGACTCCCCTTGGCACAACGACGCGCGAGCCGGGGCAGTTCAGCAAGCTCGGTGGTTCGATCCGATCTGAATGCGGTCGCTGACCGCTCTGATGCTTACCCCTGTGCCACGCTCTCCGCGAGCCGGGCTTCCCGCGTCCCGGCCTGTCCGAAGCACGGCCAATGCGCGACGGCCCAGCGCCGGGCGTAATCGAGAACGGGCGCGACGTCGCCCGCGCTGCGGACCGCGACATGCCCGTCGGGCCGAACCAGAAGCACGGTCGGCCGATCCACGCCGTAGACGCGATGGGCCTCCTCATCGAGGTCGTAGAGGGCGGGCAGGCTCCCCGCGTTCTCGCCGGAGGTCGTGACGAGGTGGCTGGCGACCCCGGCCTCGGCCGCCCGAGCGCACGCCGCAACGACCGCGGCGAGGTTCGCGCGCGTCCCGCGCCCTGCGAAGCCGAGAAGCGTCCAACCGCCCCGGTAGATGAATTCGTAGAGCCGGCCTTCTTCGCCGTCCTGGACGACCGCCGCGTCGAGCGCCCGGTCTCCAGCCCGGATGCCGCCACCCCGGCTGCGCTCGACAGTGAGCGGGCTCTTGCGGGTGTGGAGCGCGAGTTCGCTGAAGGCGCGCGCCATCGCGCGTTCTCCGCCCATGTTGAGCGCCGGCTCCGCGAAGAGCCGGAAGGCGGCCTGCAGCGCGGCGGGCGTCGAGAGCGTCGTGTATTTGAGGCTCGCGAATTGCGCGCGCTGCAA
>JAFAPJ010000001.1 GCA_019247255.1 Methylobacteriaceae bacterium
TGTCTCGTCCAGCCCCCGGCACCCTTATAGCAAAGCAGGGAGGCCGTCGGAATAAGCCCCAACCCCCGCCTGCTCCTTAGTCGTTCTTTACGGCAATATGACGATGCCGACCGTCCAAGGCTGCGCGACGCCCCCCGCCTGTTCGCCTCCGGACGGGAGCTTGGCCGCCTCTCGCGCCTATCGTGGCGCGAGGATCATGATCATCTGCCGGCCTTCGAGCATGGGCTCGCTCTCGACCTTGGCGATCTCGGCGGTCTCGGCCTTCACGCGCTCGAGCAGACGCAGTCCCAGGTCCTGATGCGCCATCTCGCGTCCGCGGAAGCGCAGGGTGACCTTCACCTTGTCGCCCTCCTCGAAGAAGCGCTGCACCGCCTTCATCTTCACTTCGTAGTCGTGCTTGTCGATGCCGGGGCGGAGCTTGATCTCCTTGACCTCGACCGTTTTCTGCTTCTTGCGCGCTTCGGCCTGCTTCTTCTGCTCGAGGAAGCGGAAGCGCCCGTAATCGAGCAGCTTGCAGACGGGCGGCACCGAATTCGGCGCGATCTCGACGAGGTCGAGCCCGGAATCCTCGGCGATCTTCAGCGCGTCGAAGAAGGCCAGGACCCCGCGGTTCTGCCCCTCTTGGTCGATGAGCTGCACCTCGCGGACGCCGCGAATGTCCCGGTTGGCGCGCGGTCCCTCCTTCTGCGGAACCGGCATAGCCCTCATAGGTCTGCGAATGGGTTTCTCTCCTCGACCGTTGCAGATGTCGGGCGGCCGCCACGCGGTCTCAACGCCGACACACAGGAGGAGCGCCCGCGTGACATGTGGCAAACGCGTCCGCCAAGTCAACGGCGGTCGCGCTTCTTTTCACGCGCACCGCGCGTCGAAAGCTGCCGGCGGGTCGCGCACCCGGGCGCTCAGGCCTCGGCCAGGACCGAGTCGTCGACCTCGAGCCCGGCGGCGATGGACCGGAGAGCCGCCCAGGTCTCGGCCGAGAGCGGGATGCCGTGGCGGAGCCGCTCCGAACGGGTATGCCGCTCGGGCTCGCCTGGCAGGAGGACCGCGCCGCCGGGCTCCGCAGGGCGCGAAGCGCGCACGAAATCCAGGAACTCGCGCGTCTCGGTCTCGAACTCCTCGGTCGAGCCGAAGCTCGCTGGCGCGAGATAGATCGACACCATCCCGTTCGCGAAGCGTTGGCCGCGTGGCGGGCCGGCGCAGCCGGAGCCGGTGAGCGCGCCCGCCACGAGCTCGCACATCAGCGCGAGGCCGGAGCCTTTATGGTCGCCCATGGTCCGGATCGCCCCGAGACCACGCCGATGGTCGCGCGGCCCGCCGGGCGCGAGCGCGCCGTAGAGGGTCGTCGGGTCGGAGCTCAGCCGCCCGTCGGGATCGATGAGGCTGCCGTCCGGCAAGGCCTTCCCGCCCTGCGAGGCGACCAGAACCTTGCCTTCCGCGACAAGCGAGGTCGCGAAGTCCAGGATCACGGGCGGCTCGTCCGGCACGGGGAAGCCGAACGCGATGGGCGCGGTCGAGAAGCGGCGGTCGACGCCCCCGAAGGGCGCCACCAGCGTGGAGCCCGCGACGTTGACGAGGTGGATGGAGACGAGCCCGGCCTCGGCCGCGCGCTCCGCCCATTGGCCGATGCGCCCGAGATGACCGGCGCGCCGAAGCCCGACGATCGCGGACCCGGTCTCCTGCGCCCGCGTGATCCCGAACTCCACCGCCTCGCGCCCGACCGTCGCGCCGAAGCCGTAGCGCCCGTCGATGACCGCGAGCCCGCCCGCGTCGCTCACGACCTCGGCGGTCTGGTCGGCCTCGACCTCCCCGGTGCGGAGCCATTCGAGATAGCGGGGCACGCGCGCGACGCCGTGGCTTTCATGGCCCGTCAGGTTCGCGCCGACGAGCCCGTCGGCGATGCGCGCGGCCTCGGCGCCCGAACACCCGGCGGCCGCGAAGATGGCGGCGACGAGCCCCTCCAGCTCCTCCGCCCGAACCCGGTGCAACCCCCCGTCCTCGCTCATTTTCTCTCCAGCATGAGGCGGCCTTCCCGCTCGAGGTAGGTACGGGCCTTATCCGCGATCGCCGCGAGGAGCCAGGGCAGCTGCACCTCGATGCGCACGTCCTTCTCGCCAACGTCGAGCCCGGCCGAAATGCTTTGGCCGAGCGCCCGGATCGCGAGGTCGAGATGATTGTCGGTCCAGCGCTCATCGACGCCGCTGACCTTGTCCTGAAACGCAGCCTTCAGCCGGGCGAGCCCCGTTTCAAGCCGCTCGCGCGCCGCGGTCTGGCCGAGCTCGTGCGGGATCACGATGATGAGCGGTTTCGACATGTCTCCCCCGAATGGATGCGCCGAGCTCGCCTTGCCGGGGCGCGCGCAGGCCTGATAACCGGTGAAGCGCGGCTGCGGGAACAACGACGGGCGATGGATATCCGATCCGACATGCCTGCGGCCATCGGACGGACGCCCCTTATTCGCCTGCGTCAGGCGTCCGAACGGACGGGCGCGACCATCCTGGGAAAGGCCGAGTTCATGAATCCCGGCGGCTCGGTCAAGGACCGGGCGGCGCTGGCGATCATCTCGGATGCGGTCGCG
>JAFAPJ010000325.1 GCA_019247255.1 Methylobacteriaceae bacterium
GCTGCACGACGCTGCGCGGAAAATCCTGTTCTGTGGCGACTGCCTGAAATTCGAGCTCGACCCCGCGGACCCGCGGCGTGCCACGACCATCTCCGCCCACAAGGCCTTCGTGCGCGGCATCCCGCTGACGCCGGCGGAGCTGCGCCGCTACCGGGCGGTCTTCGCGTCCCTCGACTTCGTCCAGACCTGGACGCCCTTCGAGCAGGCGGCGAATAGCGGGCGCGCCGAGGCGCTCGCCCTCATCGACGGCATGCTGGCGACCCGGCCGCACGCCTATCCGGTCCCGCTCGCCGATCTCGTCCGCCCCGCGGCGACGTGAGCCGGCCGCCGCAGGCGAGGGGCGCGCTTCCGTAGGCGCGTCGAAGACGGCAAGGTTCCGCCGCCGTCCTCTCCGGCCGGGACGCGCCGTCGCCGAGGGACACCCGCATGAGAACCGAGCGCTTCACGTTCCCGGGCTCGCAGGGCGCGGCCCTCGCGGCCCGGCTCGACCTGCCGGACGGGCCGCCGGTCGCGGTCGCGCTCTTCGCCCATTGCTTCGCCTGCGGGAAGGATGTGCTCGCGGCGAGCCGGATCAGCGCGGCGCTCGTTGCGCGCGGCTTCGGGGTGCTCCGCTTCGACTTCACTGGGCTCGGCGCGAGCGAGGGCGAGTTCGCCAACACCGATTTCTCCTCGAACCTGCAGGACCTGGTCCGGGCCGCGGCGGCGCTCAGGGAGCGCGGCCACGCGCCGTCCCTTCTCGTCGGGCACAGCCTCGGCGGCGCGGCCGTGCTCGCGGCGGCCCAGGACCTGCCCGAGGTGCGGGCCGTCGTCACGATCGGGGCGCCGTTCGATCCGGCCCACGTGCTCCATCAGCTGGGCGAGAGCGTGGAGCGGATCGAGGCGGAGGGCGAAGCCGAGGTTCGGCTCGGCGGACGCCCGTTCCGCATCCGCCGGCGCTTTCTCGAGGACGTGCGCGGGCAGACCCAGCGCGAGCGGATCGCCGCCCTTCACATTCCGCTCCTCGTGCTGCACGCGCCGGGCGACGCGATCGTCGGGATCGACCAGGCGCGCGCCATCTTCGAGGCCGCCCGGCACCCGAAGAGCTTCGTGTCGCTGGACGACGCCGACCACCTCCTCACGCGCGCCGAGGATGCGGCCTTCGTGGCCGACCTGATCGCGGCCTGGTCCGGCCGCTATCTCGGGGCGCGCGCCAGGCCGGCGCCCGCCCCGGCCGCGGCACCCGGCGACGCGGCCGTGACCGTGCGCGAGACCCGCCGCGGCCTCTTCCAGCAGGAGGTCCGGGCCGGCCGGCACGTCTTCACGGCCGACGAGCCGGTCGCGATGGGCGGGCTCGACAGCGGGCCCGGACCCTACGACCTTCTGCTCGCGGCGCTGGGCGCCTGCACCGCAATGACGATGCGCCTCTATGCCGAACGCAAGGGCCTGGCGCTGGGCGCCGTCACGGTCGAGCTCGACCACGACCGCATCCACGCCAGCGATTGCGCGTCCTGCGAGACACAGGACGGGATGGTCGACCGCATCCGCCGCCGCATCCGGCTAACGGGCGACCTCGCCCCGGCCGAGCGCGCGCGGCTCCGCGAGATCGCGGACCGCTGCCCGGTCCATCGGACGCTGCATTCGGAGATCGTGGTCGAGACCGCGGAGCTCGCGGGGCCCGCGCCCGCCTGAGGCGTCCGGCGTCTCAGACCAAGGGCGAAGACGGGGCAGGGCGGCACGGGCCTTGCGACGAGCGGCGGCGCGTTCGCGCCAACTCGACGGACCCTCATGCCCCTGCGTTCCCTGTTCGCCGCGTCCCTCGCGCTCCTGACCTCCGCCGCGATCGCGCGGGCGGACAGCGTCGTGCGTTACGGGATCTCGCTCGCCGACATCCCGCTCACCTCGGGCCAGCCGGATCGCGGCGCCGGCGCCTACCAGTTCACCGGCTACACGATCTACGATCCGCTCGTCGCCTGGGAGATGAACGTCGCCGACCGGCCGGGCAAGCTCGTGCCGGGCCTCGCGACGTCCTGGACGGTCGACGAGGGCGACCGCACGAAGTGGCGCTTCACCTTGCGCGACGGCGTCAAGTTCCACGACGGCTCGCCCTTCGACGCCGACGCGGTCATCTGGAACCTTGACAAGGTGCAGAAGGAGGACGCGCCGCATTTCGACAAGCCGCAGAGCGCGCAGGTGAAGCCCCGCCTGCCGTCGGTGAAGAGCTACGCCAAGATCGACGACAAGACTGTCGAGATCACCACGAAGGAGATCGATTCCTTCTTCCCCTACCAGATGCTCTGGTTCCTGGTCTCGAGCCCCGCGCAATACGAGAAGGTCGGGCGCGACTGGGATAAGTTCGCCGCGCAGCCCTCCGGCACGGGCCCCTTCCGGCTGACGAAGCTCGTGCCGCGCGAGCTCGCCGAGCTCACGAAGAACGTGGATTACTGGGACAAGGCGCGTCTGCCGAAGACCGACAAGCTGATCCTCGTGCCGATCCCGGAGGCGCTGCAGCGCTCGAACGCGCTCATCGCCGGGCAGGTCGACCTCATCGAGACGCCGGCGCCCGACACGCTGCCGCGCCTGAAGCAGGGCGGCTTCAAGATCGTCCAGAACGTCACGCCCCACGTCTGGAACTACCATCTCTCGACGGTCGAGGGCTCGCCCTGGACCGACATCCGCCTGCGTAAGGCGCTCAATCTCGCGATCGACCGGCAGGGTCTTGTCGAACTCCTGAACGGGCTCGCGCAGCCCGCCAAGGGCCAGGTCGACGCGACGAGCCCCTGGTTCGGCAAGCCGGGCTTCGAGCTCAAATACGACCTCGCGGCCGCCAAGAAGCTCGTCGCCGAGGCTGGCTACTCGCCACAGAAGCCGCTGAAGACGACCTTCGCGATCGCGCAGGGCGGCACGGGCCAGATGCTCTCCCTG
Organism: Methylobacteriaceae bacterium; assembly: GCA_019247255.1. Lineage (GTDB taxonomy): Bacteria > Pseudomonadota > Alphaproteobacteria > Rhizobiales > Beijerinckiaceae > Enterovirga. The sequence continues at coordinate 2,902 of JAFAPJ010000325.1, forward strand.
CCTATGAACGAGGCGATCCAGCAGAGCCTGAAGGAGATCGGGATCGACCTCGACTTCAGGGTCGTGGAGCTCGAGACGCTCTACACCTACTGGCGCAAGGGCGCGAAGGACCCCGGGCTCGCGGGCGTCACCGCCAACAACGTCGCCTACGTCACCTCCGACCCGCTCTACGCGATCGTGCGCTTCTTCCATTCGGGCCAGGTCGCGCCGGTCGGCGTCAACTGGGGCTACTACAAGAACGAGAAGGTCGACGCGCTCATCGACGAGGCGAAGAAGAGCTTCGACCCGGCGAAGCAGGACGCGCTCCTCGCCCAGGCTCACGCCCAGGTCGTGGACGATGCGGTCCTGGTCTGGGTCGTGCACGACACAAACCCGCACGCGCTCTCGCCGAAGGTGAAGTCCTTCGTGCAGGCGCAGCATTGGTTCCAGGACCTTACCACGATCGGCCTCGACTGAGCGCCGGCTGCCGGCCGGAGCCGGCGGCGCGCCTCACCACGAACGGAGACCCGGATGAGCTTGCGACGTCTGCCGACCGTGCTCGCGGCGGCCTGCCTCTGTCTGTCGGCCGGCATGGCGGCGGCTCAGGGTACCCTGCGGATCGGGATGACGGCGTCCGACATCCCGCTCACGACCGGCCAGACCGACAATGGCGGCGAGGGCATGCGCTTCCTCGGCTACACGGTCTACGACGGCCTCGTGAACTGGGATCTGTCCTCGGCCACGAAGCCGTCGGACCTCGTGCCGGGCCTCGCGACGAGCTGGGCGGTCGATGCGTCCGATCGCACGAAATGGACGTTCCGGCTCCGGGACGGCGTCAAGTTCCACGACGGCTCGGCCTTCACGGCCGAGAGCGTCGTCTGGAACCTCGACAAGCTCCTCAAGAACGACTCGCCCCAATTCGACCCGCGCCAATCGGCGCAGGGGCGCTCGCGCATTCCGGCCGTCGCGAGCTACCGCGCCGTCGATCCGCAGACGGTCGAGATCGTCACGAAGAGCCCGGACGCGACGCTGCTCTACCAGCTCGCCTGGATCATGATGTCCTCGCCCGCGCAATGGGAAAAGGTGGGGCGGAGCTGGGACGCCTTCGCCAAGACGCCGTCGGGGACCGGACCCTGGAAGCTCACGCTGTTCGCGCCGCGGGAACGGGCCGAGATGGTCCCGAATCCGGAATACTGGGACAAGGGGCGCGTGCCGAAGCTCGACAAGCTCGTGCTCGTGCCGCTGCCGGAGGCGAACGCGCGGGTCGCGGCCTTGCGCTCGGGCCAGGTCGACTGGATCGAGGCGCCGCCGCCGGACGCCGTCCCGTCGCTGAAGGGCGCGGGCTTCCAGATCGTCACCAATTCCTACCCGCATAACTGGACCTGGCACCTGTCGCGGATCGAGGGCTCGCCCTGGAACGACGTTCGGGTCCGCAAGGCCGCGAACCTCGCGATCGACCGCGACGGGCTGAAGGAGCTTCTCTCGGGGCTCATGATCCCGGCCGAGGGCTTCTTCCCGCCCGGCCACCAATGGTTCGGCAAGCCCACGTTCAAGGTTGCCTACGACCCGGCGGCCGCGAAGAAGCTCCTGGCCGAGGCAGGCTACGGGCCGTCGAAGCCCGTCACGACCAAGATCCTGATCTCGGCCTCCGGCTCCGGCCAGATGCAGCCGCTGCCGATGAACGAGTTCGTGCAGCAGAACCTCGCCGAGGTGGGCATCAAGGTCGATTTCGAGGTCGTCGAGTGGAACACGCTCATCAATATCTGGCGTGCGGGCGCGAAGCACGAATCCTCGCGCGGCGCGACGGGAATGAACTACACGTACTTCATCCAGGATCCA
>JAFAPJ010000333.1 GCA_019247255.1 Methylobacteriaceae bacterium
TGCCGGACGCGTCACCGGCCGGTGCGGACCTTGGTCCAGAGCCGGGTCACGACGCGCTGCGTGCGCTCGTCATAGGCCGTGTTCGTGAAGAGGCGCCCGAACACCGCCTCCGTCGGGTACACGCCCGGATCGTCCCGCACCTCCGGCCGGACGAGGTCGCGCGCCGGGAGGACGCCGCTCGCATAGGCGACCAGATTGGAGTTCGCGGCCGCGACCTCGGGGCGGAGCAGGAAATCGATGAAGGCGTGCGCCGCGTCGGAATGGGGCGCATCGGCCGGGATCGCGAGCGCGTCGAACCACATGAGCGCGCCCTCGCGCGGGATCAGATAGGCGATCTCGACCCCGTTCCTCGCCTCCTCGGCGCGCTTCCTGGCCTGCAGGATGTCCCCCGAATAGCCGACCGCCATGCAGATGTCGCCGTTCGCGAGCGCGTTGATGTATTCGGAGGAGTGGAACTTGCGCACGCTGCCGCGCACCCTCAGGAGCGCGTCCGCGGCCTTCTCGAGATCGGCCGGCTTCTTCGAATCCGGGTCGAGCCCGAGCCATTTCAGCACGCCCGGAAAGACGTCCTCCGGCGCGTCGAGCACGTGGATGCCGCAATCCTTGAGCTTCGCGGCGATCTCGGGCCTCAGCACGAGGTCCCAGCTGTCGAGCGGCACCTCGCCCAGCCGCTCGCGGACCTTGCGCAGGTTCAGCCCGATCCCGGTCGTGCCCCACATGTAATCGACCGCGTGCGCGTTGCCGGGATCAAACACGGCCAGCCGACCCGCGACCTCGGGCCAGGCGTTCTTCAGGTTCGGCAGCTTCGACGTGTCGAGCGGGCGGAAGATCCCGGCCTTGACGAGGCGCTGCAGGAAGGGGCCGGACGGGACGACGACGTCGTAGCCCGACTTGCCGGCGAGCAGCTTCGTCTCGAGGATCTCGTTCGTGTCGTAGATGTCGTAGACGACCTTGATGCCGGTCTCGGCGGTGAACCGCTCCAGCATCTTGGGATCGACGTAATCCGACCAGTTATAGACGTTGACGACCCGCTCCTGCGCGGCCGCCCCCATGGCCGCGAGGCCGAGGGCGAGCGCCGCGAAAGCGAGCCGCAGCGCGCCCCTCATGCCCCGAGACGCTCCTCGACGATCTTCGCCCAGAGCGAGACGCCGAACGGGATCGCGCCGTCGTCGAAATCGTAGGCGGGGTGGTGGCAGAGGGCGGAATCGCCGTTGCCGATGAAGATGTAGGCGCCCGGCCGCTCGAGCAGCATGTAGGAAAAATCCTCCGAGCCCATCTGCGGCGGCAGCTCCGCATTGACGCCGGCCCCGACCTGGCGGGCGACGTCGGCCATGAACTCGGTCTGGTCCGGGTGGTTCGCGGTCACAGGATAGCCGCGGGCGTAATCGACGGTCGCGACCGCGCCGTAGGCCTGCGCCACGCCGGTCGCGACTTCCGTGATGCGGGCCTCGATGTGGTCCTGCACGGCCGGGTCGAGCGTGCGCACGGTCCCGAGCAGCGTCGCGGTCTGCGGGATGACGTTGAAGGTCTCGCCCGACTTGAAGGAGCAGGTGGAGAGCACCGCGCTCTTCAGCGGGTCGACGTTGCGGGCGACCACCTGCTGGAGCGCGACCACGATCTGCGCGGCCGCGAGCAGGGTGTCGACGCATTGATGCGGATGCGCGGCGTGCCCGCCCTTGCCCTCGACCGTGATGGTGAAGCGGTCGGCCGCCGCCATGACGGGGCCGGGCCGGATGCCGAAATGCCCGACCGGCATGCCGGGCCAGTTGTGCATGCCGTAGACCTCGTCGACCCCGAAGCGGGTCATGAGGCCGTCCTTCACCATGGCGTCGCCGCCCCCGCCCCCCTCCTCGGCCGGCTGGAAGATCACGACCGCGTTGCCCGCGAAGTTGCGCGTCTCGGCGAGGTACTTCGCGGCGCCGAGCAGCATGGCGGTGTGCCCGGCGTGGCCGCAGGCGTGCATGAGCCCGGGCACGGTCGACCGGTAGGGCTTGTCCGTCGCCTCGACGATCGGCAGCGCGTCCATGTCGGCCCTGAGCCCGACCGTACGTCCGCCCTCGCCGCGGCGGCCGCGGATCACGCCGACCACGCCCGTCTTGCCGATGCCGGTCACGACCTCGTCGCAGCCGAAGGCCCGCAGGCGATCCGCCACCACCCCGGCGGTGCGGTGGACGTCGAAGAGGAGCTCGGGATGGGCATGGATGTCGCGGCGCCAGGAGGTGACTTCGTCGGCGATGTCGGCGACGCGGTTGATGACGGGCATGAGGTGATCCGAGATGGGTGCGGCCGGGACGGCGACGCGAGCCGTCACAAAATCGTGGCCGATCGGCAGCGTCAATGGCGCGCGATCGCGCCGGCGCAAGGTCCCTCTGGCCGGCACGCGGCCTCTCGCTTATCTCGCTCAGCCAAACAGGGAGAGGCCGCTTGCACGGGTCAACCATCGAGGCGCTCGCCCACCCGGCCGGCGATCCGGTCGACCCGACCGATCCGGCTCTCGCCGTCGCGCCGGACCTCTCGGCGCCGGCGAACCGGGCCGAGCAGACCTTCCCGCGCCTCACCGACGAGCAGGTCGAGCGGGCGAGCCGCTTCGGCCGCGAGGAGCGGCTCCCGCGCGGCGCGATCCTGTTCACGCCGGGCGAGCATCGGGTCGATTTCTTCCTGGTGCGCGAGGGCTTCATCGAGATCACCGATCCGCAGCGGCCGGACGGTCACGAGGTCATCACGATCCATGCCGAGCGGCAGTTCACGGGCGAGCTCGACCTCTTCAACGACCGCAAGATCCTGGTCGGCGGCCGCATGGGGCGGGACGGGCGCGTCGCCCGGCTGAACCGCGCGCAGTTCCGCCGCCTCCTCGCCGCCGAGCCGGATATCGGCGAGATCATCATGCGGGCCTTCATCCTGCGCCGCATGGGCCTCATCGAGCATGCGCAGGGCGCCGCGACGCTCGTCGTGTCGCGCGAGCGCGACACGGGCGAGACGCTCAGGATCGAGCGCTTCCTGCGCCGCAACGGCTATCCGCTGCGCGTGCTCGACACGGACGAGCCGGCGCTCGCCGAGGAGGGGGTCGCGCTGCTGCGCCGCTACGGCGTCGCGGACGAGAGCGGCCCGGTTGTGATCTGCCGCGGCACCCGGGTCCTGGTGCGGCCGACCAACCAGGAGCTCGGCGCCTGCCTCGGCATCGCCGAGCCGCTGACGGACCAGGAGAGCGTCGACCTGGCGGTGATCGGGGCGGGGCCGGCCGGGCTCGCGGCCGCCGTGTACGGCGCCTCCGAGGGGCTCGGGACGCTCGTCCTCGAGGCCGAGGCGCCGGGCGGGCAGGCCGGGACGAGCTCGAAGATCGAGAACTATCTCGGCTTCCCGACCGGCATCTCGGGCCAGGCGCTCGCGGCCCGGGCGGCCATCCAGGCCCAGAAGTTCGGCGCCCGGATCGCGGTGCCGCGGCGCGTCGCTCACCTGCATTGCGACGCGAGCCCCTACCGGATCGAGCTCGACGACGGCAGCACGGTCGTGGCCCGCGCAATCGTCATCGCGAGCGGGGCCCGCTACCGGCGGCTC
>JAFAPJ010000594.1 GCA_019247255.1 Methylobacteriaceae bacterium
GCGGGCCGCGTCCGCGACGTGGATGCGAGCCATCTCCTGCCCGTCGTGCAGGACCTCGACCGGGCGCTCGGGCCCGTCAGGCAGGCCCATCCCGGCTACAAGGTCGAGGTCACGAGCCTGTCCGCGATCGCCGCCCGCAACAGCGCCCGGATGATCGACAAGCTGAGCCGCGGCATCACGGTCGAGGTCGTCTTCATCGCGGCGTTCCTGGGTCTCGTGTTCCGCTCCGTGCGCGTCGCGGTCGCCAGCGTCTTGCCGGCCATCTTCCCGGTCTTCGCCGCCGGAACCCTGCTCTGGGCTCTCGACGACGGGCTGCGCTTCGCGAGCGTCGTCGCGCTCACCGTGTCGCTCGGCCTCGGTCTCAGCGCGACGATCCACTTCCTCAACCGGATGACGCGCGACCTCGAGACCTCCCGGCAGCCCGAGCGGGCGGTCGAGCTCGCGACGGTGCAGATGGGGCCGCCGCTCATCCTTACGACGGTCGTCCTGAGCTGCGCTCTCACCATGACGGTGCTGTCGAACCTGCCCATGCTGCGCCTGTTCGGCTGGCTCAGCGCGGTCGCGATGCTGTTCGCGCTCATCGCCGACCTGACGATCCTGCGCCCGACGATCACGCTGCTCTACGTCTGGACGCGCAGGCGGCGGGAAGCCGGGGCCGCGCATCGGGTCCCGGGCGAGTAGGCGACGCCCGACGGGGCGGGCCTGCGCGGGTCGGACCGTCGACCGCCCGTCGCGGCTCAGCGCTGCGTCGGCGGCCCGCGCATGGCCTGACGCAGAACCCGCGAGAGCTCCTCGACGGCATAGGGCTTCTTCAGAAGCTCGAAGCCGTGCCGGCCTTCCTCCGCCAGCACATGGCTGTAGCCCGAGGTGAGCACCACCGGGAGATCCGGATGGCGGCGCCGCACCTCGTGGCCGAGCTCGACGCCGCTCATGCCCGGCATGATCACGTCCGTGAACATCGCGTCGAACCCGTCCGCGCGCGCGAGCAGGTCCAGCGCCTCGTCCGCGTTCGCCGCCCAGGCGGTCTCGTAGCCGAGATCCTGGAGGAGCTGGGTAGATAACGTGCCGACGTCCACGTTGTCCTCGACGACGAGCACGCGCCGTCCCCGACCGTCGACGATCGCGCCGCCGCTCCTCGGCGCGGGATCCAGCGCGCGCTCCTCGGCTTCCGGCTCGGCGCGCGGCAGGTAGAGCGTGAAGGTCGTGCCCCGGCCTTTCTCGCTGTCCACCGCGACGTCGCCGCCCGATTGCTTGGCGAAGCCGTAGACCTGCGACAGGCCGAGCCCCGTCCCCTTGCCGACCGCTTTGGTCGTGAAGAACGGCTCGAAGATGTGGGCGAGCTGGTCGGGCGCGATCCCCGAACCCGTATCGGCGATCGACACGACGACGAACGCGCCGGCGCTGCCGGCATGACCGCGGATCGGGGGGATCGCGCTCTCGGCCGCGACCCGGACCGTGAGCCGGCCCTCGCCGTCCATCGCGTCGCGGGCGTTCACGGCCATGTTGACGAGCGCCGTCTCGAACTGGCTCGCGTCGGCCTCGACGAGGCAGCGGGCCTCCGGCAGATCGGTCAGGATCTGCACGCGCGAGCCCATGATCGTGTGCAGCATGTCCGCGACCGCGCGGATCCGTTCGCCCGCGTCGAAGACCTCGGGCTTGAGCGCCTGGCGACGGGCGAAGGCGAGGAGCTGCCCGGTCAGCTTGGAGGCGCGGTCCACCGTCTCGGAGATAGCGTCCACGTAGCGGCGGCGGCGCTCGTCCTGGAGGCCGGGCCGGCGCAGGAGATCGGTGGACGACTTGATGATGGTCAGCAGGTTGTTGAAGTCGTGCGCGACGCCGCCGGTGAGCTGCCCGACCGCCTCCATCTTCTGGGCCTGGCGCAAGGCTTCCTGGGCGACCTGCAGCTCGGTCTCGCGCGCCTTCGTGAGGCTCAGATCGCGTCCGACCGCGACGAAGTTCATGCCGTCGGGTTCGGGGCTCACCGTCCACTCGATCGGCTTGAAGCCGCCGGCCTTCGTGGCGATGCGGTTCTCGAACCGCGTCGGCTCGCCCGTCTCGCCCATGCGCGCGAGCGCGTTCAGCGTGGGCGGGATGTCGTCCGGATGCATGAAGGTGGCGTAGGGACGGGTCAGGAGCTCCGCCTCGCTCCAGCCGAGCACGCGCTGCCAGGCCGGGCTCACGGCCGACATCATGCCTTTGTAATCGGCCCGGGCCAGCATGTCCTGCGACAGGTTCCAGAGATGGTCGCGCTCGGCCGAGCGCAGCGCGACCTGGCTCTCCAGGGTCTCGTTGAGCTCGCGCAGGGTCGCCTCGTCCCGCTTGCGCCCCGTGACGTCCTTGAACAGCACGGCGACCTGACGCCGCTCGATCGGCTCGACCCGGAAGGCCGCGAGCTCGAGATGGCGTCCCGTCGCGACGAGCTCGCGCTCGAACCGGATCGGCTCCCCGGTCAGGAGAACATGGCGGTAGGTCTCGGCCCAGGAATCGGCTTCCTCCCCGACGATGTCGCGCAGGCGCTTGCCGACGATGTCCGGGAGGCCGGAATTGATCGCGTAGGCGGCGTTCGCCTCCACATGCACGTAGTCGCTGAGCGGGCCCTGCGGCCCGTCGAGGAACTCGATCACCGCGAAGCCCTCGTCGATGTTCTCGAACAAGGTCCGGTAGCGCATCTCGCCGTCGCGCAGGGCTCGCAGCCGCGCCCGGGCGTCGTACTGGCGCCGCCGGCCGCGCAGCGCCGAGCGGGCGAGGCTGACGAGGGTCGTGGGGTGGAACGGCCGCTCCAGGAAGGTGACGTTGCCGAGGAGGTCGAGGAAGCGCCGCGCCGCGGGGTTGCGCTCGAGGCCGCCGCCGCCGGTTGTGAGCAGTACGAAGGGGAGGTCCGACCATTCCTCCTGGTCGCCGAGCCAAGCGCTGAGCGGCCCGACGTCGGACGTCGCGAGCGCCTCCTCGGTCACGATCGCGAAGGCCGCCCCGACGTCGAGCCCGGCCACGAGGTCGAGGAGGGAGGGGCAGGGCTCGGCGTCGATGCCGGCCTCGCGCAGAAGCGTCGCGGCGATCGCGGCGTCACGACCGCGCGGAGCGAGGATCAGCGCCCGCTCCGAGACGGTGGTGCGTTTCACGGCTCCTCCTGGCGCAGCAGGTCCTGAGCCTCGCCCACCATGACCGGCACGCCCCGGAGCACTCCCTGGAAGTTGACGAGCGGCGCGCCGAGGGTCAGCCCCTCGCGC
>JAFAPJ010000670.1 GCA_019247255.1 Methylobacteriaceae bacterium
CGAGCTCGTCGCGCAGGCGCTGCCCGTGGACGAGCTTGGCGAAGGGTGTGTCGGCCAGACGGTCGAGGTCCGGGGAGCTGCCCGCCACCTCCCATTCCCATTCGGCCCGGTCGAACAGACCGGCCCCGGCCCCGTCCTCCGCCTTCAGGGTCTGGATGTGACGGTTTCCCTCGCGCCGGACCCGTAGGGACAAGCCGCGCTTGCGCAGGGCCTGGCTGCCCGTGTCGAAATAGGTGGCGGCAAGGTGCGTCGCGCCGCCCGGCTCCGCGCCGAGCCGCCGGATACCGCGGTCCCGGAGCGCCCGGGCCTGGGCCGGATCGAAGGCGAGCTTGAGTTCGATCTCCCGAGGCGTTTCGCCCATGCACCCTCCCGGCCCTCGCGGCGGCCGAACGGTGCAACAAAGCCGAGGGCCCGCCCGGAAGGCAAGCTGCGGCCGTTTTATCTCCGGTCAGGTGCCGGACGGCGAGGGGCGCGCGGCGGCGAAGCGGGCGTCCTGCCCGCCCTTGGTCCGCGCGGTCGCGCTCGAAGCGGCGCCACGGGTCGGTGCGAGGTGCGCCGTGAACTCCGCGGCGCATTTCCGCCACGACCGGCCGACCGCGAACTCGCGGCAGCGGTCGCGCGGGATCGCGAGCGCCGCGAGCGCCGCCTGCCGCAAGTCGTTGTCGAGAACGCCGACGGGCGCATGCCCGACGACATCGACCGGGCCGGCGACCGGGAAGGCCGCGACCGGCACCCCGCAGGCGAGCGCCTCGAGCAGCACGAGCCCGAAGGTGTCGGTGAGGCTCGGAAACACGAAGGCGTCCGCGGCCGCGTAGATCCGGGCGAGCTCCTCTCCGGTCTTCAGGCCGAGGAACACGGCGTCCGGATGGCGGGCCGCGAGCGCCGCCCGATCCGGCCCGTCGCCCACCACCACCTTCGTCCCGGGGAGGTCGAGGCCGAGAAAGGCCCCGACGTTCTTCTCGACCGCAAGGCGCCCCACATAGAGGAAGATCGGGCCCGGCAGGTCGAGCGCGTCGCGCGCGCGGGGCCGGAAGAGGTTCGTGTCGACCCCGCGCGACCAGGCGACGAGGCGGTTGAAGCCGCGCCCGGCGAGCTCCGCCCGGAGCGAGGCCGTGGACACCATGGTGGCGGCGCCCGCGTTGTGGAAGCGGCGCAGCCAGGCATAGGAGATGCCGAGAGGCAGCGCGGTGCGGGCCCTCAGATATTCCGGGAAGCGGGTGTGGTAGGAGGTCGTGAAGGTGAGGCCGCGGTCGAGGCAGGCGCGACGGGTCGCCATCCCGACCGGTCCTTCCGTCGCGATGTGGATCGCATCGAAGCGGCCCGCCTCGATGATCCGCCCAACCCCGAGGCTGTGCGCGAGCGCGACCCGGATCTCCTTGTAGGTCGGGAGCGGAACCGTTCGAAAGCGCGAGGGGGTCAGGAGCTCCGGCTCGATGCCGAACTCGGGCAGGACCGAGCTTGTCTCCTCGAGGGAGCGGACGACGCCGTTGACCTGCGGATGCCAGGCGTCGGTCGCGATGAGGAGGCGCATCAGGCGGCGGCCGCCCGCGCCGGCGCGACCTCGAGCGCCGGGAGGGTCCGGGCGACCTCCGTCCAGCGGATCAGCTCGAAGGTGCCGTCATAGCTCTCGGCCAAGGCCGTACAGCTCTCCACCCAATCGCCGCAGTTCATGTAGCGGATCCCGAGCCGGTCGTGGATGGCCGCGTGGTGGATATGGCCGCAGATGATGCCGTCGACGCTTTGCCGCTTGGCCTCCGCCACGAGGGCGCTCTCGTAATCGCCGATGAAGTTCACGGCGTTCTTCACCTTGAGCTTCGCCCATTGCGAGAGCGACCAGTAGGTGAGGCCGAGCTGCCGGCGCACCACGTTCACGTAGGTGTTGATGAAGAGCGCGGTCTCGTAGGCCCAGTCGCCCAGGAATGCGAGCCACTTGGCGTGGCGCACCACCACGTCGAAGGCGTCGCCGTGCACGACGAGGTAGCGCTTCCCGTCCGCACCCTCGTGGATCGCGCTCTCCACGACCTCGACGCCGCCGAAATGCGTGCCGAGATAATCCTTCAAGAACTCGTCGTGGTTGCCGGGGATGTAGATGAGCCGGACGTGCTTGCGCACCTTGCGCAGGAGCTTCTGGACGACGTCGTTGTGCTCCTGCGGCCAGTACCAGCCCGAGCGCAGCCGCCAAGCATCAACAATGTCGCCCACGAGATAGATCGTGTCCGCATCCACCTCGCGCAGGAATTCGAGAAGAAGACGGCTCTGGCAGCCTTTGGTCCCGAGATGGACGTCCGAGATGAAGACCGTCCGATAACGTCGCGTGTCGCCCGGCACTGTCCAGGCTCCTGATGAGTCGATCGTGGACCACGTGCTGCACCCGCCCGATTGCACGCGTGTGACAGTTCCGTGGTCGGGACGAGCGCGCGTCCGCTTGCCGCTCGCGGCAGACGCGCGGTGCCGCGCGCCGTCCACAGGAGAGTTGAACCGGGGGGCGAGCGCTTTTCCCGTGCGTAGCGTCCGCAGGGCGACTAATCAGGCCTCCCGATCGGAGCCCGCATGGTCCCGCCTTCGCACCGTCTGACCCTGTCCTGCGCCAACGTCCCCGGGATCGTCGCGGCCGTCTCGGCCTACCTATTCAAGGCGGGCTGCAACATCCAGGAGGCGCAGCAATACGACGACGTCGAGACCGGCCGCTTTTTCATGCGGATCGTGTTCAACGTGCTCGAGCGCGACGGGCGGGCGGACAGCGCGGCGCTGCGCGAGGGCTTCCGGCCCGTCGCCGAGCGGTTCCGGATGAGCTGGGCGATCCGCGCGCCCGGTGAGAAGCGTCGCGTCATGCTTCTCGCTTCGCGCTTCGACCACTGCCTCAACGATCTCCTGTATCGCTGGCGCACGGACGAGCTCGAGATGGAGGTCTCCGCCATCGTGTCGAATTACGGGCGCGAGGCCTACGCCCATTCGCTCATCGGCGACCTGCCGTTCCACCACCTGCCGGTCACCCGCGAGACCAAGATGGAGCGGGAGGCCGAGCTCTGGGACCTCGTCCGGGCGACCGGGACGGACCTCGTCGTGCTCGCCCGTTACATGCAGGTCCTCTCCGAAGGCCTCGTCGCGAAGCTCTCCGGTCGCTGCATCAACATCCACCACTCCTTCCTGCCGGGCTTCAAGGGCGCGAGGCCCTATCATCAGGCGCATGCGCGCGGCGTGAAGCTCATCGGCGCGACATCCCATTTCGTGACGGCCGACCTCGACGAGGGCCCCATCATCGAGCAGGATGTCGAGCGCATCAGCCACCGGGACACGCCGGACGACCTCGTCCGCAAAGGCCGGGACATCGAGCGGCGCGTGCTCGCCCGGGCCCTGCGCTACCTTTTAGAGGATCGGGTCCTCCTGAACGGGTCGAAGACCGTGGTGTTCACCGATTGAGGCTGCGCGCGTGATCGAGGCCGACGTCGCGATCGTCGGCGGAGGGATCGCGGGGGCATCCGTCGCGGCCCATCTCGCGGGCGAGCGGCGGGTCGTGCTCCTCGAGCGCGAGGACCAGCCGGGCTATCACGCGAGCGGACGTTCCGCCGCGCTCTTCACCGAGACCTACGGCAACGCGGTCGTCCGGGCGCTCTCCGTCGCAAGCCGCCCGTTTCTCGAGGCGCCGCCGCCCGGCTTCGCCGCGGCGCCGCTCCTGGCGCCGCGCGGCGCGCTTCACGTCGCCGCCCCGGAGCAGGCTCCGGCGCTCGCGGCGCGCGTCGCCGAGATGCAGCGGCTCGTGCCGAGCGTGCGCTGGGTGAGCGCCGAGGAGGCGAGGCGCCTCGTCCCGG
>JAFAPJ010000079.1 GCA_019247255.1 Methylobacteriaceae bacterium
ACTCGAGGTAATAGGCGTGCTCCCAGACGTCGCAGCACAGGAGCCCCGGCGCGGGCTCCGGCTCGAGGAGCACGCTGTCCTGGTTTGGCCGCGCCAGGATCTCGAGCGCGAAGCCGCGCTGCGGCCGCGCGACGAGGAAGACCCAGCCCGCGCCGAAGAGCTTCGCGCCCGCCTCCTCGAAGGCCGCCTTGAAGGCGTCGACCGAGCCCCAGCCCGCCTCGAGCGCGGCTTTCAGCTCGCCCTCCGGCCCCTGCGGGGCGCCGCCGGGCGTCAGGATCTTCCAGAAGAACTGGTGGTTGGCGTGGCCGCCGCCCTGGTTGCGCACCGTCTGGCGGATTTCCTCGGGCAGCTCGTCGAGGTGCCGCAGCACGTCCTCGATCGTGCGCCCGAGCCATTCGGGATGGGAGCCCAGCGCCTCGTTGACCTTCTCGACGTAGCCCTGGTGATGCTTGTCGTGGTGGAGGCGCATGGTGGCCGCGTTGATCGCGGGCTCGAGCGCCTCGTAGGCGAATTTCAGCGGCGGCAGGACGTAGGGTCCGAGCGTCGGATCGTCGGCGGGCATCGGCTCTCCTCGCGGCGTCAGCCGGCGCGCTGGGCAACGGGATGGACGGCGGGCAGGAGGTCGCTGAAGAGGAGCTGGATCAGCTGCGACCCGTGCGGGCTCGCCCAATCCGCCGCGAGCTCGGCGATGATGGTGTTCGAGGCCGTGAAGGCGACGCCCGCGAGCTCCATGCGCTTGCGCGCCGTCTCCTCCGAGAGCGCGAAGGGCGAGCCCGAGATGTCGAGCACCGCCTGGACCTCGTAGCCGGCCGCGACGGCCGAGATCGTCGGGTAGATGAGGCAGACATCCGTCGTGACGCCGCCCATGATGAGCTGCTTGCGGCCCGTCGCCTCGATCGCCGCCCGGAAGTTCGGGTCGTCCCAGGCGTTGACGATCCCCTCGCGCTTGACCCGGGCCGCATAGGCTTCGGGCAGCAGCTCGGCGAGCTCGGGCATGAGCGGCTGCTGGATGCGGTCCTCCTGACTCGAGGTCAGGACCACCGGCAGGTTCAGGATCCTCGCGGCCTTCGCGAGCGCCAGGGTGGCGCGCCGGACATGCGCGACGTCGAGCGTCTTGATGAGCTGCATGGTGCCGACCTGGTGATCAATCAGGACCAGGGCCGAGGTTTCGGGGCGGAACGGTGAAGGCATCAAGGTCTCCGGATGGGCGGGGCTGGGCGGGCGCGCGACGGCGCGCGATCGGTCCGCCCCCGCGTCTTGCCCGCCACGATGGCGAACCCTAGTGTCGTTGAGAAGCCATCGTCCGGCAGACAGAATGTCTTCGATCGCGAGACAGTGACGTGAAGGGCAAGCTCGACGCGCTCCGCGTGCTGGTGGCGGCCGTCGAGGGCGGCAGCCTCGCCGCCGGCGGTCGCGCGACCGGCCTGACGCGGGACCAGGCAAGCAAGCTCGTCGCGCAGCTCGAGGCCGATCTCGGGACGCGGCTCATCGAGCGGTCGACCCGGTCGCTGTCCCTCACGCCGGGCGGGGCCGCCTATCTCGACGGCGTGCGCGGCGCGGTCGCGGCGCTCGACGAGGCGGAACGGTCGCTCCGGGCGCGGGCGACCGCCGTGCGCGGCCCCTTGCGGGTCAACGCGCCGCTCGCCTTCGGCATGCTGAAGCTCGCCCCGCTCGTGCCGGATTTCCTGCGGCTCCATCCCGGGATCTCGCTCGACCTGAAGCTCGATGACAGCCTGCTCGACCAGGTCGGCCCCGATTGCGACCTCCTCCTGCGGATCGCCGCGCGGCCGCTCGGGGAGCTCGCGGCGACCCGGATCTGCACCGTGCTGCGGTCGCTCTGCGCCGCCCCGGCCTATCTCGCCGACGCGGCTCCGCCCACGCGCCCCGCCGATCTCGCCAGCCACGCCTGCCTGCATTACGGCAACCTCGCCAGCGGGGCGCAATGGGTGTTCCAGAAGGGGCGGACGACGGCGCATGTGCCGATCCGCGGGCCGCTCGCCTCGAATAACGGCTTCGTCCTGGCGACGGCCGCCGCCGCGGGCCATGGCCTCGCCATCCTCCCGGGCTTCCTGGCCGACCCGCTCGTCGCGGAGGGACGGCTCGTGCGGGTCATGACCGACTGGGCGGTGCCGGCGATCCACGTCTTCGCGATGGCGAGCCCCGTCCACCAGCGCGACGGGCGCGTCGGCGCGCTCCAGCGCTTCCTCCTCGAGCGGCTGCGGCCGGAATGACGGCGTCGACCGGAGCAGGGGCGGTGTCCGGCGGGGCCTCGGCCAGACCGTCGCGCCCCGTCCGTCCTCGCGGCCCGCGCCTTCCCGGTTCGGGGCGACCGACCAGGATGGATGGGGCGCTCGGCGACACGATCCCGGCACGGTCTCTCCGACGGCAGGAGCCAGCCGGTAGCCTAACGACCCGGCGGGCCCGGTCTTCCGCCGCGATGCCCTCCCTTTGGCCGCGTTGCCGGCGCGCCGCGTCGGCGGCGTCCAGGCGCGGTGCTGAGTTGGTTTCTCGGGGCAGGAGACGCCCGACCGCTCGGAGGACGCGCTCGGCCCGCTCGCCCCGGCGAAAGCCGGGGCCCAGCTTGGGCCGGACGGCCTGGATCCCGGCTTGCGCCGGGATGAGCGGAGGTGGTCGATATCGGCGACGTGCTGGCCGTCGCTTCGACGCCGCAAGCTGGGGCACGGCCCCCTCTCCCGGGAGGGAGAGGGATCGGGGTAAGGGATTGCGGGTTAAGGAGAAGGCGAGGGAGCGACGCCACCTCGTCCCTCGCCGGATGTCATTCCCTCACCTGTCCCTCTCCCTCCCCGGGGGGGACGCAGCGTTGCCGGCTCGCCCCATCGAACACCAACCCGCCCCACCCCTCGTGGTCGCGACCGCCGGCTGGGCGATCCCGCGCGCCGTCGCGGACGCGTTCCCGGCCGAGGGCTCCGGCCTCGCCCGCTACGCCGCCCGGTTCCGCGGGGTCGAGATCAACACGAGCTTCTACCGCCCGCACCGGCCGGCCACCTACGCCCGCTGGGCCGCGAGCGTACCCGATGAGTTCCGCTTCGCCGTGAAGGTCCCGCGCGCCGTGACCCACGAGGCCCGCCTCGTCGAGGCCGGCCCGGCGCTGGAGCGCGTCCTCGCCGAGAGCGCGGCGCTCGGCCCCAAGCGCGGCCCGCTCCTCGTCCAGCTCCCCCCGAACCTCGCCTTCGACGCGGCGGTCGCGACCCGGTTCCTCCGCACGCTCCGAGACCTGACGGACGCGCCCGTCGCCTGCGAGCCCCGCCACCCGACCTGGTTCGCCCCGGAGCCCGACGCGCTCCTCGCCGCGACACAAGTCGCCCGCGCCGCCGCCGACCCGCGCCGCGCGCCGGATGACGCCGCCGACCCCGACGGCCTACCGCGCCCCGGCGGCTCGCCCGGCCTCGTCTACCACCGCCTCCACGGCAGCCCGGTCGTCTACCGCTCCGCCTACCCGCCCGCATTCCTCGACGCCCTCGCGCGCCGCCTCGCGGCCCGCGCCGCGGAGACCTGGTGCGTGTTCGACAACACGGCCTCCGGCGCGGCCGCGGGGGATGCGCTGCGCGTGCTGAGCCGCCTCCACGCCTCAGAAGGCACCACGGGCCCTCTCTCCCGGGAGGGAGAGGGTTCGGGGTGAGGGACTTCGGGTGGAGACGAGGGCGAGCCCGCACCGCCGCCTCACCCAGCCGCCCACCGTCATTCCCTCACCCTGTCCCTCTCCCTCCCGGGAGAGGGGACGCACTTCGCGCTCTCGCGTAACCTCCAACCGATGACCACCGAGCCCTGCCGCTTCGCCCGTCGTCTCCGGCGCGACGCGACGGCGTTCGAGGAC
>JAFAPJ010000577.1 GCA_019247255.1 Methylobacteriaceae bacterium
CGAAGCGGCCCGTGAAGTCCGAATACTCGACGATGTCGCGCACCAGGGGCTTCGCGACCGTGACGGACGGGGGCGCGCCGCCGGGCGGGCCCTGCGCGACCGCGAGGTCGGCGGGGGCGAGAAGGGTCAGGCCGAGCGCGAGCGCGACGAGGCTCCGGAGGCTGGATCGGGACGCGGGCATCTCAGTCCCTGGCGACCGTCTCGCCCGCCGCGACCCAGCCGTTGAAGCCCGGCGCGAAATGCTCGGAGACGGGCAGGCCGGCGGCGCGAGCAAGCTCGATCGCCCGGATCGAGCGGACGCCCGACCGGCACGAGAACACGATGCGCCCCTGCCCCTGCGGCAGCCGGGCCGGATCGAATTCGGAGAGCGGCATGACGACCGCGCCCGGAATGATCCCGAGCGCCGTCTCGTTCGGCTCGCGCACGTCGACCAGGACGATCGATCCGTCCGCGAGGCCGTCCTTCAGCTCCGAGAGGCCCACGTCCCGGATGGCCGCGCCTTGTTCCGCCATGAAGATCGTCCGCTGGTGATGGTTGATCTGGGCCGGTCACGCGAGGGAGCCGGGTCGCGAGCCTCTTAAGGCTTCGCTTGACCTTTCTCCACCTGGCTCGATGCCGCTGTCGCCTCCGGGCAGGAGACGCTACACGCGTTCGTGCGGAGCCGCTCGGCCGCCTTGGCACGGTTCAGGCTCGGCCGCGTTGAGACGCGACGCCGGCCGGATCCGCCGGTCCGCAGGGAGACGAACAGGATGGACGGGGACAATTCGGCGAGCTGGCGGCCGATCGGGGAGGCCCCGCACGATCGCGAGATCCTCGTCTACACGACGCATTGGGGACCGATCATCGCGTCCTACTCGTCCGAATTCGGCGAGTGGCTCTCGCGCATGCAGGTCCCGGTCTCCATCAAGGACGAAAGCGAGCTGCCGACTCATTGGTTGCCGCTGCCCGCGCCTCCGGACGGTGCCGGGCACGGCACGGCCGGCGCGAGCTGACGCCTCGCCGCGCTCAGCTTGACAGGCGGCGAGCGGGCGGCCGACATTTGTTCGTCTACAAACGATCCGACCTGGATCGGACGGGGGGCGATGACCGCTGCTCGGAGCCTCGAGGGAGCTGACCCGGCGCGACGCGGCCTCCGGCTGCAGGCGCGGCTCCTGCCGGACGGGCGCCGGCTCCACCTCCAGGACGGGCCGATCGACCTCGTGGTCAGGGCGGACGGACCGGCCGAGGCCGTCGCGGCCGCCTACGCCGCGGCCTCCGCACGTTTCGGCACGATCCTCGACGAGCTCTGCACCGAGCTGCCGCTCCTGCGGCGCGCGGCGCGCCCGGGCGAGCGCCCGGGGGGCCGCGTCGCGGCCCGGATGCATGATGCCGCCTTGCCGCTCGCGAGCCTTGTGTTCCTGACCCCGATGGCGGCCGTCGCGGGCGCCGTCGCGGACGAGATCCTGGACACCATGCAAGCTGCGGCCCCTCTGGAGCGCGTCGTCATCAACAACGGCGGCGACGTCGCGCTCGCCCTCGGGCCCGGGCAGTCGCTCCGCCTCGGGCTCGTCGACCGGCCGGACCGGCCGAACCTCTTCGCAACCGCGATCCTGCGGGCAGAGGACGGGATCGGCGGCGTCGCCACGAGCGGCTGGCGCGGCCGAAGCTTCTCGCTCGGGGTCGCGGATGCGGTCACGATCCTGGGCGTGGACGCCGCGGCGGCGGACGCGGCCGCGACGGTCGTCGCGAACGCGGTCGACCTGCCGGATCACCCCGCGATCACGCGCGTCCCGGCAAACACGCTTCAGCCCGAGAGCGACCTCGGGACCCGCCTCGTCACGCGAGGTGTCGGCCGGCTCGCGCCGGGCGAGATCGCGGAGGCGCTCGAGCGGGGCGAAGCGGTCGCGCGCGATCTCGTCGCCCGCGGACTGATGCGCGGCGCGGCGCTTCACCTCGCCGGCGAGACCCGGATCGTCGGCGCCGCGCTCGCAGAACCGACGCCGGCGCCGCCCGACCGGAGGGCCGCGTGAGCGCGCGCATCCGCAAGCTCGTGACGATCCTGGAGGAGGCCCGGGAGGAAATGGGGCGGACGCTCCCGGTCCCGGTCCGGCGCGCCGCCGCGGTCGCGGTGATCGAGAACCCCTTCGCCGGGCGCTACGTCGAGGATCTCGCCGAGCTCGTGGCGGTCGGCGAGGAGCTCGGCCACGTCCTGACCGAGCGCGCCGTCGCGGCGCTCGGGGTCCCGGGCCCGTCCGTCCAGAGCTACGGCAAGGCGGCCCTCGTGGGCGAAGACGGCGAGCTGGAGCACGCGGCCGCGATCCTCCATCCGAAGCTCGGCAGCCCGGTGCGGGCGCTGCTGGGCGGCGGCGCGGCGCTCATCCCCTCCTCCAAGAAGCGCGGCGGGCCTGGCACGCCCTTCGACGTCCCGCTCGGCCACAAGGACGCGGCTTTCGTGCGCAGCCATTTCGACGGCATGGAGGTCCGGGTCGCGGACGCGCCGCGGGCCGGGGAGATCGCGGTCGCGGTCGCGCTGACGGATGGCGGCCGCCCCCTCCCCCGGGTCGGCGGGCTCGCGGTCGGCGAGATCAAGGGCATCGACGGATTGCGGTAGAGCGCGCCGCTCCGGCGCGGAACGAGGATCAGGCACGATGACGAGGCGAACGGGCTTCCTTCTTCTCGGCGCGCTCGCGGGCGCGCTCGGCGCGGCGCCGGCCTTCGCCCAATCGGGCGAGATCCGGATCGGCGAGATCAACAGCTATTCTGGGCTGCCGGCCTTCACCGAGCCCTACCGCAAGGGCTGGCAGCTCGCTCTCGACGAGATCAACGCGGCCGGGGGCGTCAACGGCAAGAAGCTCGTCGTCATCTCGAAGGACGACGGCGGCAAGCCCGCGGACGCCGTGACGGCCGCGAACGAGCTCGTCTCGCGCGACAAGGTCGATCTCCTGGCCGGCGCCTTCTTCTCCAATATCGGCCTCGCGCTCGCCGATTTCGCCAAGCAGAAGCAGGTCTTCTATCTCGCGGGCGAACCGCTGACGGACGCGATGGTCTGGTCCAACGGCAACCGCTACACGTTCAGGCTGCGGCCCTCGAACTACATGCAGGCCGCGATGCTGGCCGAGGAGGCCGCGAAGCTGCCGGCGAAGCGCTGGGCGACGATCGCGCCGAACTACGAGTATGGCCAGTCAGCCGTGACCGTGTTCAAGCAGATCCTGTCCGCCAAGCGGCCGGATATCGAGTGGGTCGGCGAGCAATGGCCGCCTCAGGGCAAGATCGACGCGGGGCCGGTCGTCCAGGCGGTCGCGGCCCTGAAGCCGGACGCGATACTCAACGTCACCTTCGGGCCCGACCTCGTGAAGCTCGTGCGCGAGGGCAATTCCCGCGGCGTGTTCAAGGACCGCGCCGTGGTGTCGTTCCTCACGGGCGAGCCGGAATATCTCGACCCGCTCAAGGACGAGACGCCCGAGGGCTGGATCGTCACGGGCTACCCCTGGAACGCCGTCAAGACGCCGGAGCACGACGCCTTCCTCAAGGCCTACCAGGCGAAGTTCAACGACTATCCGCGG
>JAFAPJ010000587.1 GCA_019247255.1 Methylobacteriaceae bacterium
CGATCCGCGATTTCGCCGACAGCCTTGCTCCGCACCGCAGGGCCGCATGAGCGCCGCGCTCGACATCCGCTCCGCCGCGTTGGCGGCGCCGCGACCGATCGACCTCCCGATCTTCGACCCTGCCGCGTTCCGGCTCGACGCCAAGACCGCGGCCCTCGCCGACCAGGCGAGGGACCTCGCCCGCGAGGTCTTCGCGGCGCGCGCGCCGACCTATGACCGCGAGGCGCGCTTCCCCGTCGAGAATTACCGCGACCTGCATGCGGCCGGCCTCCTCGCGATCTGCATCCCCGAGCGGCTCGGCGGCCTCGGGGCCGATTTCCGCGCCTACTCGATCGCGGCGGCCGAGATCGGCCGCTTCTGCGGCGCGACCGCGCTCTCCTGGAACATGCATGTCTGCTCGACGCTCTGGTCGGGCCCGATCGTCGACGGGCTCGACCTCGCCGCGTCCGAGCGCGAGGAGCATCACCGGCGGCGCGACCTGCATTACCGGCGCATCGTCGAGGAGGGCGCGATCTACTCGCAGCCCTTCTCGGAAGGCGGGGCGGCGGCCGCGGGCGGCGCCGCCTTCGAGACCCGGGCGGTGCCGACGGCCGGCGGCTGGCTCGTCTCGGGCAAGAAGATCTTCGCGTCGCTGTCCGGCCACGCCGACTACTACGGCATCCTGTGCACGGAGGTCGGCGACGATCAGAAAGCCTCCCGCCGCAACACGCTCTACCTCGCGATCCCGAGCGGCGCCGACGGCGTATCGGTCACGGGCGAGTGGGACCCGCTCGGCATGCGCGGGACAGTGTCGCGCACGCTCCTCTTCAAGGACGTGTTCGTGCCGGAGGACGCGGCGCTGATGCCGCGCGGCGCCTACATGCAGGCGGCCTCGCGCTGGCCGCATATGTTCCTGACGCTGTCGCCGACCTATCTGGGCCTTGCCCAGGCGGCCTACGATTTCACGGTGACGTATCTGCGCGGCGAGATGCCGGGCACGCCGCCCGTCAAGCGCCGGCAATACCCGACGAAGCAGATCGCGGTCGCCGAGATGCGGGTGAAGCTCGAAGGGCTGAAGACGCTCTGGCTGCAGGCGATCACGGAAGCCCGGCCCGATCCGTCGAAGGACAGCGTCCTGCGCGCCTGGGCGGCGCAATATTCCGTCATGGAAGGGGCCCACGACATTGCCCGGCTCGCCATCCGCACCTGCGGCGGTCAGGCGATGCTGAAATCGCTCCCACTCGAACGCATCTTCCGGGACAGCCGCTGCGGGGCGCTCATGCTGCCCTGGACGGCCGAGCTCTGCATTGACCGCATTGGCCGCGCCGCCCTCTACGAGCCCGGCGAGACGGACGAGTGATCGGGTGAATCTCGCGGACGTCGTGGCCCGGAACGCGGCCTTCTCACCTGAGAAGCCGGCGCTGAGGTTCGAGGGCGCCGCGCTGTCCTACGCGGACCTGAGCGAGCGTATCGAGCGGGCCGCCTCGGCCCTCACGGAGGAATACGGCGTCCGGAGCGGCGACCGGGTCGCGGTGCTGGCCCACAACCACCCGGACACGCTCGTCCTCGTCTTCGCCTGCGCGCGGCTCGGCGCGATCCTTGTGCCGCTGAACTGGCGGCTCGCCGAGCCCGAGCTCGCCTGGATCCTGGCCCATGCGGAGCCGCGCCTCCTCGTGGCAGACCTGGATTTCGGTGCGGCGGCGCACCGGCTCGGGGCGGCCGGACCGCGCCTCGACGTCCTCGGCATGGGCGGCCAGGCCGGAGATCTCGGCGCGGCCTGCGCCCGCGCGAGAGGGGATCTCGCGAACGCTCCGCCGGGCCGGCTCTCCGACCCGCTCCTCGTCGTCTACACCTCGGGCACGACCGGCCGTCCGAAAGGCGCGGTGCTGACCCAGGAGGCCTTCGTCTGGAACGGGATGATGAGCCAGCACATGCACGGGCTCACCTCGGCCGACCATGTCCTCACCGTCCTGCCCTTCTTCCATGTCGGCGGGCTCAACATCCAGACGATCCCGGCGTTGCTTGCCGGCGCGACCGTGACGATCCACGCCCGCTTCGCGCCGGCTGCGACCCTCGCGGCGATCGCGCTCGACCGGCCGAGCCTCACAGTCCTGGTTCCGGCGACGCTCGCGGCGCTCCTCGCCGAGCCCGGCTTCGCGACCGCGGACCTTGGGAGCCTCCGAGCGGTCACCACGGGCTCGACCTACGTGCCCCAGGCGCTCGTCGACGGCTTCGAGGCGCGGGGCGTCCCCGTGCTGCAGGTCTACGGCGCGACCGAGACCTCCCCGATCGCGGTCTACACGCGGCTCGACGGGGCCCGGCGGCCCGGATCCACGGGCTGGCCCGGACTGGTTTGTGAGGCGAAGGTCGTGGACGAGACCGGCCGCGAGGTCGAGGCCGGCAGCCCCGGAGAGATCCTGGTGCGCGGGCCGCAAGTCTTCTCCGGCTATTGGCGCGATCCTGCCGCGACCGCCGGCGCTCTCGTCGAGGGCTGGTTCAGGACCGGGGACATTGCTACTCGCGATCCTGACGGCGCCTTCACGGTGCA
>JAFAPJ010000086.1 GCA_019247255.1 Methylobacteriaceae bacterium
GCCACCTTCGCCGCCGACAACAACCTGCCGGGGATGCTCACCGCGGCGCTCTGCGTCGCCCGCATCGCGCGGGGCCGCGTCACCGGCCTCGACGTCGCGGCGGCGAAGGGACATCCCGGCGTCGTGGCCGTGATGACGCCCGACAACGCCCCCCGGCTCGCCGTGCACCCGGACGAGAAGCGCGCGCCCTTCACCTTCCGGCTCGACCTCCTGCAGGACGCGCGCGTCCGCTACGCCAACCAGCCGGTCGCCGTGGTGATCGCCGACACGCTGGAGGCGGCGACCGAGGGCGCGCGGCTCCTCGCCCCCCGCTACGAGGCGGAAGAGCCCCGCATCGGCCTCGATTCGGGCGAGCCCTTCACGCCCCCCGCGATCGGCGTCGGCCAGCCCCCCGAGGAGGGCCACGGCGACGTCGAGGCGGGGCTTGCCGGGGCCGCTCACCGGATCGAGGCGGTCTACGAGACGCCCGCCCAGTACCACAACGCGATGGAGCCCCACGCGGCGGTGGCGGCCTGGGACGGCGACCGCCTGACGCTCCACACGCCGAGCCAGGGCATGGCCATCGCCATCGGCCGGCTCGCGGGGCTGTTCGGCATCCCCGCGGAGAACATCCGCATCGAGAGCCCGTTCCTCGGCGGCGGCTTCGGCTCGAAGGGCCTGATCTCGGGGCCGCAGGTGCTGGCCTGCATGGCCGCCCGCCTCGTCGGGCGCCCCGTGAAGCTGGTCGCGCGGCGCGAGGAGATGTACGGCCCGATGGGCCACCGCGCCCAGACCCGCCAGACCCTGCAGCTCGGCACGGACGGCGCGGGCCGGCTCACGGCGCTGGACCACCACACGCTCACCGCGTCGAGCAGCTTCGACGACTTCTACGAGCCGAGCGGGGGCGTCTCGCACACCCTCTACGCGAGCCCCGCGATCCGGGCCCGCCACGAGGCGGTGCGGCTCGACACCGGCACGCCCCTGTTCATGCGCGCGCCCGGCGAGGCCTCGGGCAGCGTCGCGCTGGAGAGCGCGGTCGACGAGATGGCGCAGGCCTGCGGGATGGACCCCCTCGCCTTCCGGCTGGCCAACTACGCCGAGGTCGAGCCGATCTCGGGGCGGCCCTTCTCCTCGAAGGCGCTGCGGGCCTGCTACGAGCAGGGCGCGGCGGCCTTCGGCTGGGCGGACCGGCCGCGCGAGCCGCGGCAGACCCGCGACGCCGACGGCCTCCTCGTCGGCTGGGGCATGGGCACCGCGACCTTCCCGGCGCTGATGTTCGAGGCGAACGCGCGGGCCGAGCTGCGCGCCGACGGCAGCGGCATCGTCGAGATCGGCGCGCACGACATGGGTCAGGGCGCCTGGACGGCGCTCGCGCAGATCGCCGCCGACGGGCTCGGGATCGACCTCGAGCGGCTGACCTTCCGCATGGGCTCCTCCGACCTGCCGGACGCCGGCATCGCGGGGGGCTCGGCCCACACCGCCACGGCGGGCGGGGCGATCCACGCGGCGGCGCAGGCGGTGATCGGGCAGCTGGCCGATCTCGCCACGGCCGACCCCGCCTCCCCGCTCTACGGGGCGGGCAACGCGGGCGTGACGTTACGCGACGGGCGCCTCGTGCGCCGCGACGACGGATCGCGCGGCGAGAGCGCCTCCGACATCCTCGCCCGCGCGGGCCGGGAGAGCGTGTCGGCCACCGGCAAGGCGTCGAGCGACCCGGCCGCGCAGAAGACCTACGCCATGCACGCGCACGGGGCCGTCTTCGCGGAGGTGAAGGTCGATCCCGATCTCGGCCAGATCCGCGTGACCCGGCTGGTGGGCGCCTTCGCCGCGGGCCGGGTCATCAACCCGCGCCTCGTGCGGAGCCAGTACTACGGCGGCATGATCTGGGGGGTGTCCTTCGCGCTGCACGAGCACGCGCAGATGGACCCGCGCACGGGCCGCTTCCTCAACGACAACCTGGCCGAGTACCACGTGCCCGTGAACGCGGACACGCCGGCGATGGAGGCGATCCTCGTGCACGAGGACGACCCGCACGTGAACGCGCTCGGCATCAAGGGGGTCGGCGAGATCGGCATCACCGGCACGGCGGGCGCGGTC
>JAFAPJ010000635.1 GCA_019247255.1 Methylobacteriaceae bacterium
GCCGCCATCAACCTTGCCGACGGGTGGCTGGCGAGCCGGGAGCTGATCATGGTGGCAGATGCCGCTGTCAGGCTCATGGCCACAGTGCCCGTCGCGGGGACGTCCGCGTCCGCCGCGCGCCGGCGCGCGGCGCTCGAGGCGGAGCTCGCGACCTGGAGCGAGCGGGGCGCCCGCGCAGCGAGCGCCCGGCAGGAGCTGGAGCGGCGGCTCGACGCGAGCCGCGCCGAGCACGATTCGCTGGCGACGGCGCCCGACGCTTTCATCCTGCGCCGGCGCCAGGTCGCGGGCGAGATCGAGGCGGCCGAGGCGCGGCGTCGCGGAGCGGCCGACGCGCTCGCGCAAGCCGAGCGGCGGCTCGCAGAGGCAGATCGCGAGGCGAAACGCGCGCTCGAGGAGCTGTCCGGCGCCCGCGAGGTCCGGGCCGGAGCCGCCGCCCGGGTCGAAGGGCTCGAGGAACGGCTCGCGGCCGCGACCCGGGCGCTTGCGGACAATTTCGAGGCGGATCCCGCAGGTCTCCAGGCGCTCGCCGGGCTGAAGCCCGGAGAGGAGCTGCCGGAGCCCGGCCCGACCGAGGCGAAGCTGGCGTCGCTCCGGGCCGAGCGCGAACGGCTCGGCGGCGTGAACCTCCGGGCCGAGGAGGAGCTGGCGGAGGCCGAGGGCAAGCAGGCCGAGCTCGCGGCGGAGCGCGACGAGCTGACAGAGGCGATCCGGCGCCTGCGCGGCGCGGTCGGCAGCCTCAATCGCGAGGGGCGCGAGCGACTGGCCGTCGCCTTCGAGACGGTGTCACGCCATTTCACGCGACTCTTCACCGACCTCTTCGGGGGCGGCACGGCGGAGCTCACGCTGGTCGAGTCCGACGACCCGCTGGAAGCCGGCCTCGAGATCATCGCGCATCCGCCCGGCAAGCGGCCCCAGACGCTCTCGCTCCTGTCGGGCGGAGAGCAGGCCTTGACGGCCATCGCGCTCATCTTCGCGGTGTTCCTGACCAATCCCTCCCCGATCTGCGTCCTCGACGAGGTCGACGCGCCGCTCGACGACGCTAATGTCGAGCGCTACTGCGACCTCCTGCGCAGCATGGCGGCCGAGACCGAGACGCGCTTCCTCGTCATCACGCACAATCCGATCACGATGGCGCGGATGGACCGGCTCTTCGGCGTCACCATGGCGGAGCGGGGGGTCTCGCAGCTCGTCTCGGTCGACCTCGAGGGCGCCGAGGCGCTGCGCGAGGCCGTGTGACACGCGCGTCGCCGATCCCGATTTGTTCGATCCTACAAACACTTACGAGCCCCTGGCGCTTCCTTGACACCCTCCGGACCCGCCACTATGGTGCGCCCGGCTTCGGGGGGTGTCCGGGCCGCTCTCGCTTCCTTAACCGCGCGGAGTTCGCCATGACTGGCAACGGCTCGCGCGACGGTCGCGACGAGGGGCCTGCGTCGTCGGCCGAAGGCGATCTGTCCCGGAGGCTGGCGCGTCTCGGGTCCGAGTTGGAAGCGCGGCGGAAACCCGTCGAGCCTCCCCGCTCAGAGCCGATGACCTCGTCGTCAGAGCCCTCCGCGCTCGGTCGCGCCTTTCGCGCGTCGACGGAGTTCGTGGCCGGCGTCATCGCAGGCGGCGGGCTCGGCTGGCTGATCGACAAGGTAGCCGGGACGTCCCCCTGGGGGCTGATCGTCTTCCTGCTGCTCGGCTTCGCGGCCGGGATCTACAACGTGATGCGGGCGTCAGGCTTCCTGGCACCGGCGAGAGGGTCCGGGTCTCCGGACCGCTGAGGCTTGGGCCGCGTCCGACGCGGCCGGACTGGAGCAGGGACCGAGCGGCGACCGAGATGGAAAAGCCCGATCCGATTCACCAGTTTGCGGTCAAGCCCATCATCAGCTTCGGCCATATGGGCGGCGCCGAGATCGCGCTGACGCAGTCCGGCCTGTTCATGCTGGGCGCGGTGGCGCTCATCGTGCTGGCCTTCATGTATGCGACCCGCACGAACTCGGTGATCCCGAACCGCGTCCAGTCGATGCTCGAGCTCACCTACGATTTCGTGGCCGACACGGTGCGCTCCTCGGCCGGGCAGGACGGGATGCGCTTCTTTCCGTTCGTGTTCTCGCTGTTCGTGTTCGTGCTCCTGCTGAACCTCTTCGGCATGGTCCCGTTCGCCTTCGCGGCGACCGCGCACATCATCGTCACCTTCGCGCTCGCCGCGCTCGTGATCGGCACCGTCATCGTCTACGGCTTCATGAAGCACGGGACCCATTTCCTCGGGCTGTTCGTCCCGTCGGGCGTGCCGAAATGGCTTTTGCCGTTGATGGTCGCGATCGAGGTGATCTCGTTCCTGTCCCGGCCGATCAGCCTTTCGGTGCGTCTGTTCGCCAACATCTTGGCCGGCCACATCGCGCTCAAGATCTTCGCCTGGTTCATCGCGGCGCTGCTCGCCTCGGGCGCCTGGGCGATCCTTGCCCCCCTGCCGCTCGCGCTCGTCATCGCCCTGACCGCCCTCGAATTCCTGGTCGCCGTCCTGCAGGCCTACGTCTTCGCGACGCTGACCGCGGTGTATCTCAACGACGCCATTCACCCCGGCCACTGACGGCCGATTTCACCCGAGCCTATCCCCTCAGGAGTTTTCGATCATGGATCCCGTTGCTGCGAAGTACATCGGCGCCGGCCTTGCGTGCCTCGGCATGGCGGGCGCGGGCATCGGCCTCGGCAACCTGTTCGGCCAGTTCCTGTCGGGCGCGCTGCGCAACCCCTCCGCGGCGGAAGGCCAGCGCGCGACGCTGCTCCTCGGCTTCGCGCTGACGGAAGCACTCGGCATCTTCTCGCTCCTCATCGCGCTCCTCCTCCTCTTCGTGGTCTGATCGGGCGCGAGCGCCGCCATGGCTGCCCCCACCCATACGAATGCGACCACGCAGGCGGAGGCCGGGCACGAAGGCGGCGGCGCCTTCCCGCCTTTCCAGACCGACACGTTCGCGTCCCAGCTGATCTGGCTCGCGATCGCGTTCGGTGCGCTCTACGGCTTGATGGCCAAGGTCGCGCTGCCGCGTCTCGAGGGTGCCATGCGGGCCCGCTCGGAGCGCATCCATCGCGACCTCGAGGAAGCGCATGCGCTCCGCGCCCAGTCGGAGGCGGCCGGCGCCGCCTACGAGACGGCGTTGTCGGAGGCGCGGGATCGCGCCAAGGCGATCGCCCAGGAGACCCGCGACACGCTCACGGCGGAGAGCGATCGGCGCCGTAAGGCGCTGGAAGCGGAGCTCGCCGAGAAGCTCGCGGCCTCGGACGCGGCCATCAAGGCCCGCACCGCCGAGGCGATGGGCAATGTCCGTGGCATCGCCGCCGAGGCCGCGACCGCGATCGTCGAGCGGCTGACGAACCGCGCGCCTGACCGCGCGACGGTTGAGACGGCGCTCGACCGCACCCTCAGGACCTGATCGATGCTGTTCGAAGCCGAATTCTGGGTCGCGGTCGCCTTCCTCATCTTCATGGCGATCGCCTGGCGAGCGGGTGCCTTTAACAGCATGATGTCCGGCCTCGACAACCGGGCGAAGCGGATCGCGGCCGAGCTCGACGAGGCGCGGCGCCTGCGCGAGGAAGCCGCGGCCGTTCTGGCCGATTACCAGCGCCGGCGCGGCGAGGCCGAGCGGGAAGCCGCCTCGCTCGTCGCGGCGGCCCGCGAGGATGCCGAGCGCATCGCCCGCGAGACGCATGAGCGCATGACCGATTTCGTCGCGCGCCGTACCGCTGCCGCCGAAGCGAAGATCGCCCAGGCCGAGGTTCAGGCGACCCAGCAGGTCCGCGCCGCCGCGGCCGACGCCGCCGTGCGGGTCTCGGAGGCGGTGCTGCGGAACGAGATGCGGGGCGAAGCCGCGGACGATCTTCTGCGCCGCTCGCTCGGTGAAGTGCGCACGAAGCTCCACGCCTGATCGCCGGACCGGTCACGATCGGCCGGATCCGACCGGCGGAGGACGGCCGGTATGAGCGCGACAGCCCGGGCATGACGGAGCCCGTCGAGGCAGGACCGGAGGGGCTCGCGGCCTGGGACGCGCGCGTCCGCGCGCGGCAGCTCACCGTCGGGATCGTCGGGCTGGGCTATGTGGGCCTGCCGCTCGCCCAGGCCCTGACGTTCGCCGGCTTCCCCGTGGTTGGCTTCGACATCGACGGGGAGAAGGTCGCGGCGCTGAACGCCGGGCGCTCCTACATCAAGCACATTCCGGGCGATGTCGTGAATGCGATGCGCCAGGGCGGCCGCTTCCGCGCGACCGCCGACTTCGCCGAGGTCGCGGCCGTGGACGCGATCCTGATCTGCGTCCCCACGCCGCTCACGCGTCACCGCGAGCCGGACCTCGGCTACGTGACCGGCACGGCGCACGCCATCGCGCCCCACCTGCGGGCCGGGCAGCTCGTCGTTCTCGAATCGACGACCTATCCCGGCACGACGCGCGACATCCTGCGGCCGATCCTCGAGAGCGGCGGGCTGCGCTCCGGCCGCGACCTCTTCCTGGCCTACTCGCCGGAGCGCGAGGACCCCGGCAACCCGGACTACTCGACCGCCCGGATCCCGAAGGTGATCGGCGGCGACGGCGAGGAGGCGACACGCCGCGCGGCCGCGCTCTACGGCGCCGTCGTGGTCGAGGTCGTGCCGGTCTCCTCCGCGGCGACCGCCGAGGCGGTGAAGCTGACCGAGAACATCTTCCGCTCGGTCAACATCGCGCTCGTGAACGAGCTGAAGCTCGTCTACGACGCGCTGGGGATTGACGTCTGGGAGGTGATCGACGCCGCGAAGACCAAGCCTTTCGGCTTCATGCCCTTCTATCCGGGACCGGGGCTCGGCGGGCATTGCATCCCGATCGACCCGTTCTACCTCGCCTGGAAGGCGCGCGAATTCGACGTCGCGACCCGGTTCATCGAGCTCGCCGGCGAGGTGAACGTCGCCATGCCCCGCCACGTCGTCGAGCGGCTCGCGGGCG
Organism: Methylobacteriaceae bacterium; assembly: GCA_019247255.1. GTDB lineage: Bacteria > Pseudomonadota > Alphaproteobacteria > Rhizobiales > Beijerinckiaceae > Enterovirga. Next base: position 4,953 of record JAFAPJ010000635.1, read on the forward strand.
CCCTCGACGCCCAGGCCGGACGCGGGCTGAAGGGCGCCGCGATCCTGATGATCGGGGTCGCCTACAAGAAGAACGTGGACGACATGCGCGAGAGCCCGGCCCTCAGGCTCATCGAGCTCATCGAGGCGCGCGGCGCGAGCGTCGCCTACCACGACCCGCATATCCCGGTGATCCCGCGCACGCGCGAGCATGCGGCGCTCGCCGGCCGGCGCTCGATCGCGCTCGAGCCCGGGACGGTCGCGGGCTTCGACGCGGTCGTGATCGCGACCGACCACGACGCGATCGACTGGCCGGCCCTCGCCCGGGCGGCCCGGCTCGTTGTCGACACCCGCAACGCCTGCGGGCGCGCCGGCCTTGCCGGCCCGACGATCGTCAAGGCCTAGGCGCGATGGAGGCGCATCCCGAGCCGGACCGGTTCCCGGGCGTGACGATCGACCCGAC
>JAFAPJ010000041.1 GCA_019247255.1 Methylobacteriaceae bacterium
CGCATGCCGAGGTTATCGGCCGCTGGGCCGCCGAATGGCGGCTCGGCCCACGCCGGCGCATGGACGAATGCCTCTCGCCCTTCGCGACCGTGAGCCAGACCGTCGCGGGCTTCGACTTTCCCCGCCACGCGCTCCCGGACACGTTTCACCATTGCGGGCCGCTGCGCCGCTCCAGCGCGGCTGCGAGGCCGTCTCGCGCCGGGGATCGCGGCCGACCCCTCGTCTTCGCGTCGCTCGGCACCCTCCAGGGCGCCCGTATCGGGCTCTTCCGGGCGATCGCGATGGCTGCGCGTGAGCTCGACCTGCAGCTTGTCGTCGCCCATGGCGGCCGCCTCACGCGACAGCAGGCGGCCTCGCTTCCGGGCGGTCCGGCCGTCTACGATTTCGTCCGGCAGGAGGAGGTGCTCGCACGCGCCTCGCTCGCCGTGCTCAACGGGGGTCTCAATACCGTGATGGATAGTCTGGCGGCTGGCGTGCCGGCCGTGCTCAGCCCGCTCGCCTTCGAGCAGGGCGCGATCGCCGCGCGGCTCGAACGGGCGGGCGCGGGGCGACGCGTGAGCCCGTTCCTCGCCGGGTCGCGGCGGTTCTCGCGCGCGATGCGCCACGCCCTGCAGGATCCGAGCTACCGTGCGGCGGCCGGTCGCCTCCGCGCCGAGATCGCCGGCGCGGGCGGTGTCCGGCGCGCGGCCGACATCGTCGAGGCGGTGCTGCAAACCGCACGTCCCGTCACCAGGGCCGACATGGCGTCCCAGGCGCCCGCGCGAGGTGTCGCGTGAGCGCAGGCAACGGAGCCGCGAAGCGCGCGGCCGTCATCGGGGCGGGGTTCGGCGGCATCGCGCTCGCGATCCGGCTTCAGGCCGCCGGGTTCGCCACGACGCTCTTCGAGCGGCGCGACAAGCCGGGCGGCCGCGCCTACGTCTACGAGGACCAGGGCTTCGTCTTCGACGCGGGTCCGACCGTCATCACGGACCCGAGCGCGCTCGAGGAGCTGTTCGCGGTCGGCGGCCGCCGCATGGCGGATTACGTCGAGCTCATCCCGGTCTCGCCCTTCTACCGGCTGCAATGGGAGGGCGGCGGCAGCTTCGACTATGTCAACGATCAGGCGGAGCTCGACCGGCAGATCGCGGCCAGGAACCCCGCCGACGTCGAGGGTTACCGACGTTTCCTCGCCTATTCGCGCGAGGTCTTCGCCGAAGGCTACCTGAAGCTCGGGACCGTGCCGTTCCTGTCCTTCAAGGACATGGTCCGGGCCGGCCCGGCGCTCGCGCGGTTGCAGGCGTGGCGCAGCGTCTACGGGATCGTGTCGCGCTTCATCCAGGACGACGAGCTGCGCCAGGCGTTCTCGTTCCACTCGCTGCTCGTCGGCGGAAACCCGTTCGCGACCTCCTCCATCTACGCGCTCATCCATGCGCTCGAGCGCGAATGGGGCGTGTGGTTCCCGCGAGGCGGCACGGGCGCGCTCATCCACGGCCTGATCCGGCTGTTCGAGGACCTCGGCGGGACGGTCCGGATCGGGGCCGACGTCGTCCGGATCGACACCGAAGCCGGGCGCGCGAAGGCCGTGGTGTGCCGAGGCGGTGCGCGCGAGACCTTCGATGCGGTCGCGTCGAACGCCGACGTCGTCCACACCTACGAGAAGCTGCTCGGCCACGACCCGGTCGGCCAGCGGCGGGCGAGCGCGCTGAAATCGAAGCGCTTCTCCATGTCGCTCTTCGTGATCTATTTCGGCTTGAAGCGGCACCGGCCCGAGATCCGGCACCACACGGTCCTATTCGGGCCGCGCTATCGCGGGCTCATCGACGACATCTTCAACCGCGAGACGCTCGCCGACGATTTCTCGCTCTACCTGCATTCGCCCTGCGCGACCGATCCCTCGCTCGCGCCGCCCGGAGCGGGCTCGTTCTACGTGCTGGCGCCGGTCCCGCATCTCGGGAACGCGCCGCTCGACTGGGAGCGCGAGGGCCCGCGTTACCGTGACCGTATCCTCGACTACCTGGAAGCGCGCATCATCCCGGGCCTGCGCGAGGACCTCGTTACAGTCCGGCATTTCGCCCCGACCGATTTCCGCGACGAGCTCAACGCGCATCTGGGCTCCGCCTTCTCGCTCGAGCCCGTGCTGACCCAGAGCGCCTGGTTCCGGCCACATAACCGCGATGCCGCGATCCCGAACCTCTACATCGTGGGCGCAGGAACACATCCGGGCGCGGGCGTCCCGGGGGTCGTGGGTTCGGCGAAGGCGACGGCAGGGCTCATGCTGGCCGATGCAGGGCTTGCCGGCCCGTGAACGACGCGGTTCTCGCGCGGGCGGGCGACGCCGCGATCCGCGTCGGCTCGAAGAGCTTCGCCGCTGCCGCGCGCCTGTTCGACCGGGAGATGCGCGACAGCGCCGTGATGCTCTACGCCTGGTGCCGTCTCTGCGACGATACGGTGGACGGCCAGGCCTCGGGTCATGACGGGCGGCGCCTCGCCCGCGAGGAGGCCGAGGCGCGGCTTGCCCGGCTCGAGGCGCTGACAAGGGCAGCGCTCGACGGCGAGCCAGCCGAGGACCCGGCCTTCGCCGGGCTGCAGGCGGTGGCGAGGCGCCACGCCATCCCGCGCCGCTACCCGCTCCAGCATCTCGACGGCTACCGGATGGACGTCGCGGGCCGCCGCTACGCGACGCTCAGCGACACGCTCGATTACTGCTACCACGTGGCGGGCGTCGTCGGCGTCATGATGGGGCACGTCATGGGCGTGCGCGACCCGGAGACCCTCGACCGCGCCTCCGACCTCGGGATCGCCTTCCAGCTCACGAATATCGCCCGAGACGTCGTCGAGGACGCCGCGAACGGGCGCGTCTACCTGCCGGCCGATTGGCTGGCGGAGGCGGGCCTCGATGAGGGCGATTTCGCCGAGCCCCGCCACCGCGAGGGTCTGGCCACCGTCGTCGCGCGGCTCCTCGCAGTCTCCGAGCCGTATTACGACTCCGCCGCGATCGGGATCCGGTCGCTTCCGCCGCGGGCCGCCTGGGCGGTCGCGACCGCGCAAGGCGTCTATCGCCAGATCGGGCTCGACGTCTTGCGGCGCGGCGCTCGTGCCTGGGACGAGCGGGTCTCGACCTCGACGGCTCAGAAGCTTCGGCACGTCGCGCTCGGCGCCGGGACGGCGGTGGCGTCGCGGTTCCCGAACGGGTCGCCGCGGCGCTGCGACGGCCTCTACGCGCGCCCGGACCTTTGAGAAACGCGCGTCGCGGGTAGGCCCCACCACGGCACGTGCGGCGCCTCGTGGTGCTCGTGGTGATAGCCGAAGTGGAAGCAGGTCAGCAGAGAGACGAGCCAGGGATAGTCCAGGGTGCGCGCCCGATGCCGGTCGGCGAAGGCCCCCTCCTCCTTGTGCCGATGCGGCAGCCAGGTGCCGAAGGCGAACAGCTGGAGCGACGAGAGGATCGCCGGCAGCCCCCAGAACAGCGCCGCGTTCAGCGGCGAAACCCGGAACACGAAGAGATAGACGGCCAGCGCCGTGGCCAGCAGCATCAGCTCCCGCCAGCCGAAGTAGGTACGGAAGAACTTGACGTACCAGGGCCAGAAGGCGCGCGGCGCCTCGGCGTGGAAGTCGGGATCTTCGGTAGAGCCCGGCGCGCGGTGATGGCGATGATGCTCGGCGTCCAGCTTGCGAAAGGAAAAGCCGGCGTAGACGCCCAGGCACAGCTGGCCGACGCTCTGGTTCAGCCATCGACGCCCGGGCGCCAGCGAGCCGTGCATGCCGTCGTGGGCGATGAT